>JAZQHW010000184.1:0-9924 GCA_045540795.1 Faecousia sp.
TTCAGCTTTACAGCAGGTCGTTTTTCGTAATATCCTCAAGGCTTTCTCTCTTTATGAACAGGGGCGCCTGACCGTCCTTGATCATTACCGTTGCGGCTCGTGCAAGTCTGTTATAATTCGATGCCATGGAGTAGTTATACGCACCTGTGGACAGCACGGCAATAATATCACCGTACTTGGGATTATGATAAAACACATTGTTCAAAAGTAGCAGACCGTCACCGTTCTGCAGTGTTTGGCGCATAGAAGGACCGGACACAATCACAACGCGGCAAAACAGCATAAAGACCAGCAAAACCGCAACTAAGCCAAAGATCACATCATGCAGATAAGACAAAATGTTTTTGTGCATTTGGTTCGTTCGTTTAATCTTTTCACTATCGTCATTTTCAATTATCGGCTGTTCAAAATTTTCCAAAGGTGTTCCCTCCCAGGACAGACTTTCACGCTATTTACAATCATTATATACTATTTTTGCAAATAAAAAAAGAGGGTTGCCCCTCTTTTTTTATTCTTTTTAGACCAATTCCTTGACCTTAGCAGCCTTACCGAAGCGCTCACGCAGGTAATACAGCTTAGCGCGGCGAACTTTACCCTTACGAACAGTCTCAACCTTAGCAACGTTAGGAGAGTGCACAGGGAAAACCTTCTCGCAACCAACGCCATAGCTGATACGACGGACAGTGATAGTCTCGCCGATACCACCGTGCTTCCGGGCAATGATGGTGCCTTCAAACACCTGAATACGCTCACGGGAGCCTTCCTTGATCCGCACATGCACACGAACAGTGTCGCCAACCCGCATTTCGGGCAGTTCTTCCTTCATGTACTGGCTGGACAGAGCCTTAACCAAATCCATATCTTTGTCCTCCTTAATATTAGGCGTTCGTACAGCGATCGATCCGGGGATATGGTTCCCGGCACTGCAGAGGACACACCTTGTTATAAGACCAAAGAATTATAGCATAGTCGATTTCAAAAATCAAGTACTAATTTAAGAAAAATGCAAGAATTCCAGCGTTATGAAAAAAGAAAGAGCGGAAGCTAAAAAGCTTCCGCTTTGGTCCGAGTGTCGAGATTCGAACTCGAGGCCTCTTGAACCCCATTCAAGCGCGATACCAAACTTCGCCACACCCGGATTTGCCTGCGTCTTGCGACTGCCACAGTATATTAGCACACAGTTCTCAAAAATGCAAGCATTATTTTCATTATTTTTAAAAAATTTTTTAACCGCTGGAATCCTGTTTCAAAACCTTGCCCATATTCCACAACATTGCAACACGCTTTTCTGCTTCTTTCTTCTCTTCTTCATTATTATAATCCACATAAACCGTGTGCGCGCTGCAGTCAACACATTCCACTTGAACTGTCCATCCGCCCTCGTGAACCATAAAACCGCTGCCTCGGCAAATAGGACAATCCTCCAAGGGGTAGTTTGAAGTAATCTCTAACATCTTAAATTCTCCTTATCGAAATACAACTTCGTTAGTATCATATATTTCCAAACGCTTATATTCAATATGATCCGGTTTCAGCTCCGGTAAATACAGCTGTACAGCCAAACCTATCTGCGCAGGATTCAATGTAGGATTCTGGGAACAGATCAATGAATCCAGCAAAATACTGTTTTCGGTATCTGCCGATATAGTGATCCTTCGAATCATAGGAATAATATTCTGTTGCTGAAGTCCGCTTTTGGTCCTCTTCTCAACCAGGACCTCATCTTTTGTGAATAGTTCAGTAATCTGATCTATTGCTTCCAAGGGAACACAGTTATCATAGTATAACCGGATTTGGCAGTTAAGCAACGACAGATCCCGGATCTTTCTTTTATCATTATAGACAGATAACACCTTCACACCGCTGATCAGTTTTGGATTCAAGCGATCCTTAATGGAATCGCAATCAATGATATCCCCATCCAAATCAAAATCCAAAAGCTCACAAACGCTTTCTGTGCCAACAGACAAAGGCAGCGCAATAGAAACAGACGGTCTTGGATTAAAGCCCTGTGTATGAGTCAGCGGCAAGGCGGCACGCTTAAAGGCTCTTTGAAAAACTCTCATCAGGTCTAAATGAGATATCCAAATCGCATTACCGGTCTTTTCAAAAAGTAATCTAGGCATCGCATTGCACCTCGTTTAACAGTTGATTTGCACCGCATCCGCTGCACCCGTTCCTGCAATCCGGTGTCACAGTACCGGCATACGCTTTCTTACGCTCAGAAAGCAAAAAGCGCTTGTTCACACCTACATCAATGATATCCCAGGGCAGACATTCCTCTTCTTCATAGCCTCGAACGGTGTAAAAGTCAGGATCTATGCCGCAAGCATCAAAGGCTTCCAGCCAACCCTTATAGGAAAAGAATTCATCCCAACCGTCCAATCTTGCACCCCGGCGAACAGCTTCTTCAATAACCGCACCCAGGCGACGGTCACCCCGGGCGATCACCGCTTCCAGTCGGCTCAGCTCCGGTTCGTGATAATTATACTCAATAGACTTGGAATAAAAATGGTCTTTTAACAGCTTTGTTCTTCTTAAATACTCCGCAGGTTCAATTTGCTTTTCCCACTGGAAAGGTGTATGGGGTTTGGGTACAAAGAATGCAGTGGCAACATGGACACGAAGACCACGCTTTTTATTGGACGCCACTTCTTTCCAGGTTTGAATGATCTTATAAACAAGCTCTGCGATACCCAAAACATCTTCGTCGGTTTCGGTAGGCAAGCCAAGCATAAAGTACAGCTTTACATTGTTCCAGCCACCGGAGAAAGCATTTGCACAGCTGGACAGGATCTCTTCCTCTGTCAGATTCTTGTTGATCACATCACGCAGCCGCTGGGTACCGGCTTCCGGCGCAAAGGTCAGTCCGCTTTTACGCAATGTTTGCAGCTTCATCATCAGCTCCCGGGAGAAATTATCCGCACGCAAAGAAGGTACAGAAAGATTGATCCTGTTTGAATGACAGGACGGGATCATATCATCCGTCAGTTCTTTTAAGCCCCGGTAATCTGAAGTAGACAAGCTGGAAAGCGTGATTTCATTATGACCGGAATCCGTAAGTATTTCCACCGCCTGTCGGTATAAGACCTCCGGACTTTTCTTTCTCACAGGTCGGCAGGAAAAACCAGCCTGGCAGAATCTGCATCCACGGATACATCCACGGAACAGCTCCAGATTTGCCCGGTCATGCACGATCTCCGTAGAGGAAACGATCATCTTTGTGGGATAGTATGCACTGTCCAGATCCTCTACAATACGCTTCGTAATACGATCAGGCGCTCCCTCACAAGGGAGCATTTTTGCTAGTGTGCCGTCATCATTATAAACGGGCGTATAAAAGGACGGAACATAAACACCAGGGATCTTTGCCACTTCCCTTAAGAATGCATCCTTTGACCAGTCCTCAGCTTTTGCGCGGTCATATAAGCGGAGAATCTCCGGTGTGATATCCTCGCCCTCGCCAATGGAAAAGAAGTCAACAAAGTCAGCCAGAGGCTCCGGATTAAAGGCGCAGACGCCACCGGCAAAGACGATATTCTTAAGGCTCTTTCTGTCTTTTGCGTGAATGGGAATACCGGAAAGAAGCAGCATATTGACAATATTGCTATAGCTCATCTCATAGCCAATGGTAAAGGCAATCATATCAAAATCCTTAACCGGGTCCTGGCTCTCCAACGCAAACAACGGCAGGTGATTGACACGCATTGCCTCTTCCATATCCGCCCAGGGCGCAAAAACACGTTCACACCAAACGCCATCCATTTCATTCATAATACCATATAAGATCCGCATTCCCAAATTGGACATACCGATCTCATAAGTATCCGGAAAACAAAAAGCAACCCGAACACGAACATGATTGATGTCTTTTTGAATTTCATTATATTCGCCGCCGGTATAACGTGCAGGTTTTTGCACTGTTGGCAGGATCCGCTGTAACAGTTGATTCATTAAGATGCCTCACAATCTATTTCGTTCAATTATCTGTTATTGTACCTTTAGTTAGCTTTGTTTTCAAGTACATTTTACTTTTGCAACGAAGAATTAATAAAATCCCACAGGAAATTACAAACAGTTTATTCGAAACTGCAACAGCAAAATAAATAATCACCACTGAAATCACAACCAACGATGCATTCTCAATTACAGGAATCATCCAGTCACTTGATTTTGGAAACAGCAGACCAATCACAGCATTTACAACTCTTCCTCCATCAAAAGGATAGATAGGTAGCAGATTAAATAATAAATGAAAGAATGCACAAATGGAAACTACAGGAGTTATCCGATACAATGTGACCAGAATAAAGCTGCCTACCGGACCGGCTAATGCGCAAAATATCTCCGTATTCATCTCCATCATTCCGGTCAGCATAGTAGCACCAAAACAACTGAAAGTAACGCTTGTAACTTCGATCTGAAATATACGCAGTACAACATAATGGCATAATTCGTGGATCAGCACAGCAAGGCACCAGGAAAACACCCATAGTGCGGGAACAAAAAATACAGAAAAGGCAAGTAGTATGCAAAGATCTGCTCCAACTGTAATTGCCGGACTACTCCCCTTCCCCATTTTGAATGATCTCCTTACAGAAGGTAGTGATGGCATCCTTAAATGAATCACCGTCCTGCACATCCCTGACGAATCCGCTAAGGGCATCTTTTGTAACGACCTTATTTCCGGGAATCAAGTAATCTGCTAATTCACTCAGATTCTTTTGTCCAACAGCCAAAATCAAAATTGCAAACAAGATTGCTGCCAGTAATCCTGTCTTTGATCCTTTTCCTTTTTCCTGAATATTGGTTTTATTTACAGATCCGCCTATGTATTCAATTATATAGCCCAAATACATCACCTCATAAGAAGTTTACGGTCACCGGCATATTGATATACAGGAAAATCTCACGAAGGACTTGACAATTCTTTGGATTTTCCTTATAATACTCAAGCAATCGGGGTGTGGCGAAGTTTGGTATCGCGCTTGGTTCGGGTCCAAGAGGCCTCGGGTTCGAATCCCGACACTCCGACCAAAAATCCTCATTCGTAAGAATGGGGATTTTTACTTTTTCACTCTTCACTTTTCACTATTCTCTTCGTTTTTTGATAGAGGATTTTTGGAAGTAATAAGTAATAGTGAATAATGAAAAAGTTATGATATGAATTAAGTAAGACAGGACTGCAAACGCAGCCCTGTCTTTGTTATTAAAGATCATCGATATTCTTTTTTGCCTTCTTGGCAGCCTTAGCCTTTGCCTTTGCCTCTTCTGCCTTCTTGGCTTCTTCCTTGGCAGCAGCAGTTGCAGTATCGTTGCTGGACAGAGCCCACTTCATAAACTCGATACGAACCTGATCAGCACCGGTTTCGATAACGAACTTATCATCCTTGACGCTTACAACCTTACCGACGATACCGCCAATGGTTGTAACCTGATCACCGTTTTTGATGGAAGAACGAAGCTGCTCTGCTTCTTTCTTTCTTTTGTTTTCGGGTCTGATCAGCATAAAATAGAATACACCGACCATAACCAGCAGCATAATGACGGTAGAGGTCATCTGACCACCGGCAGCTGCAGCATCTGCGAGAATATTAAACATATGGAAAACTCCTTTAAAATTATTACTCCCCTATTATAACATTGTTTGTCCAAAAAGCAAGCCACAATTATATTCTTCGGCTCAACTTTTCAGAATACTCTTTTCTGAACACTTCAAACACACCGTTATCCAGCGCATCACGGATCCGTTCCATCAGTTTATTATAGAAATACAGATTGTGCATCACGGAAAGGCGCATTGCCAGCATTTCATCCGCAACGAACAAATGACGGATATACGCTCTGGAATAGCGCTGGCATACCGGGCAGTCACATTGGGGATCAATGGGCAGCAGGTCTTTTTGATACTTGGCATTCTTCAAGTTGATAGCACCCTCCCAGGTGAACAAACGGGCGTGACGGGCATTTCTTGCCGGCATAACACAGTCGAAGAAGTCAACACCTCTGGCGACCGCTTCAATGATATTGGTAGGTGTACCTACCCCCATCAAATAGCGTGTCTTTTCCTTTGGCATATGGGGCTCGACCGCCTCGATGATGTCATACATCTCCTCTGCCGTTTCGCCAACAGCAAGACCGCCGATGGCATAACCGGGCAGGTCCAGATCAGCAATGCGTTTCATGTGATCCACACGAATATCCGCATAGGTACCACCCTGGTTGATACCCCACAGCATTTGTCGGGGATTAACAGTATCCTCCAAAGCATTTAATCGGGCATTTTCAGCTTTACATCTTTCCAGCCAACGGAATGTACGGTCAGCGCTTTGCTTTACATAGTCCCGGGGCGCAGGATTCTCGACACACTCATCAAATGCCATACAAATATCTGATCCTAAATTAGACTGGATCTGCATACTCTCTTCTGGACCCATAAAGATCTTATGACCGTCAATGTGGGACGCAAAGGTAACGCCCTCCTCCTTGATTTTCCGCAGGGATGCCAGGGAGAAAACCTGGAATCCACCGGAATCGGTAAGGATGGGTCCGTCCCAGGTCATAAACTTATGAAGACCGCCGCACTCCTTCACCAGCTTGTCACCGGGACGAAGGTGCAGATGGTAGGTATTGCTCAGTTCTACCTGGCAGCCGATATCCTTAAGATCTTTTGCGCTTAATGCGCCTTTGATGGCACCTTGGGTACCTACATTCATAAAAACCGGAGTTTGTACCGTTCCGTGAGCGCAAGAAAACTCACCACGGCGGGCATTCCCTTCCGTTTTAAGCAATTGAAACATAATTAATCCTCACTCTATAAGCATCGCGTCGCCAAAGGAAAAGAAGCGGTACTTCTCTTTAACTGCAGTATTATAGGCATTCATTACATTTTCCCGTCCTGCAAAAGCCGATACCAACATCACCAGCGTACTTTCCGGCAGGTGGAAATTGGTGATCAAGGCATCCATCGCCTTAAATTGATAACCGGGAAAAATAAAAATATCCGTACAACGGCTTTTAGCAGAAAAGGTGCCGTCATCATTTACGAGAGATTCCAGGGTACGGCAGGAGGTTGTGCCCACACACACGATCCTTCCGCCCTTTCTCCTTGTTTCATTCAGCAGTTGTGCTGTTTCTTCCGAAATCATACACAATTCGCTGTGCATATGATGTTCAGAAATATCCTCTGCTTTTACAGGACGAAATGTACCCAAGCCAACATGCAGCGTTACAAATGCTGTTTGAATACCCGATTCTCTTAACTGATCCAAAAGATCCTGTGTAAAATGCAGTCCTGCAGTGGGCGCAGCGGCAGAACCTACCTCCCGGGAATAAACTGTCTGGTAACGCTCCTGGTCCTGCAATTCTGCCTTGATATAAGGGGGCAGCGGCATTTTTCCCAGTTGGGACAGCACTTCCAGGAATACACCTTCATAGAAAAACTCCACGATCCGGTTGCCATCCTCTGAAACTGAAACGATCTTAGCAGTCAATTCCCCGTTACCGAAAATTACTTCCTGACCAGCCTGGAGCTTTCTTCCGGGCTTTGCCAGGCACTCCCATTGTCTGTTGCCCAAATCCTTAAGCAGCAACAGTTCCACCGCACCGCCGGTAGGTCTGTGTCCCAGCAATCTTGCAGGTAAGACTCTGGAATCATTTAGTACAAGACAGTCACCGGGCTTCAGATAAGATACAATATCATAAAAATGCCGATGGGTAACCTCACCGGACTGCTTATTGAGCACCAGCAAACGGGAGGTGTCCCGTTTTTCCAAAGGTGTCTGAGCAATCAGTTCCTCCGGCAAATCATACCAAAAATCTCGGGTTCTCATTGTATTCCCTCCTAACTGGGATAGTATAGTCTATTTTTATTCTTTTTGCAATACGCAAAAAAAGCTGCATCTGCATAGAGTGTGATGGAGGTGTTTTTATATGAAGGAACCTGTATTTACAGGTGTATGTACTGCCCTTGTCACACCGTTTCTGCACAATTATATCAATTTCCCACTATTAAAACAATTGCTGCATTTTCAATTAAATGCCGGTATCAAAACCATTGTTTTATCCGGAACAACCGGGGAAGCCCCTACCCTGTCAGACAAGGAAAAAACCGAACTGATTTTAGCAAGCAAGGATTATGCAGGCAATTCCTGCACCATTATTGCAGGTACTGGCACCAACTCCACTTCTCACACCGTTGATCTCAGTCAAGCCGCTGAAGAAGCCGGTGCAGATGCGCTGTTACTCGTTTCCCCTTACTATAATAAAAGCAACCCGGAAGGTCTGTTTTCCCATTTTATGACTGTTGCCCAATCCGTAAAAATACCCATCATACTTTACAATGTCCCGTCCCGAACCGGTGTCGACATTCCGGTATCTGTATATAAAAGGCTGTCAGTACTTCCAAACATTGCCGGTGTAAAGGAAGCAACGACCGACATAACCAAGATCGCAAAGATCCGCAGAGAATGCGGTGACGATTTCGCCATATGGGCTGGAAATGATGATATGGTCGTTCCGGTTGTTGCCTTAGGGGGAAAAGGTGTAATTTCCGTACTATCAAACATTTGTCCTGTAGAAACGATTGCAATGACGGAAGCTGCTTTATGTGGCGACTTTAAATCCGCATCCAAATTACAGTGCAGTTTGATGCCTATCATCGGTCACTTGTTTAGCGAAGTGAATCCCATTCCCGTTAAATATGCAATGCGATATGCCGGCTTTGACTGTGGAAACTGCAGGCTTCCCTTAGGTCAGCTCAGTATAGAGAATAAACGAAAGATCGACAGATACTTCAGTAGCTAATGCAGCCGGGCGCACTGCATTTTTTGCAATGCGCCCGGTTCTTTATGGTCTGTAATTTTCGAAAATAGGAATCCATTTCTCTTCCAGTGCAATTTTATGCTCTTTAGGATCACGGAGTGTCCAGGTTACTCCCTGCACTTTCCAGATATTCCGAACGATCCAATTGCTGATATTTTTTCTGTCAGAAAAACGGTAAGCAACAAAATCCGGATAAGTCAAAAAATTCAGCATTTGATATTGCAAAATAAACTTAAGAAAAGCCGGGAGTTTGGATGTTTTGGATAGAAAATAATTCTCTGTCAGCTGACCGCGGATGATCTGCGGACGGTTCTTTTTCAGCCAGTACACACATCTGGGATCAAAAGACTCCATACAATACACACCGGAATAGTCCTTTAACATATTGCAAGCTTTTTCACAAAGTTCCTTATAATTGCTGCCAACTGCTTTGATCTCAACAATCAAAGGGACAGCGCCATCAATCATATCCAGAACATCCCGGAATAAGGGAATCGTATACCCTGTGCCTTCTAAATGGTAGTTTATCAGCTGTTCCGTTGTAAGATCCTCGATCCTGCCCGGAGCTCCGGTTGTTCTTTGTAAAAGAGAATCATGCATAATGGCAAGATTGCCATCAGCAAGTAGGTGGACATCCAGCTCGATACCATACTCCGCTTCTTTTGCAAGACGGAAGGCTTCCATACTGTTCTCCGGAACACCATCACTGTGCAGTCCTCTGTGGGCATAATTCCAGTTCTGCAGCACATCCAGCTCACTGTGATATGCTTTACACATCGTGCTTAATACATAGAGAATGCAAACAGTCAAAAGAAAAATGATAAAATTTATCAATCAAATCCCACTTTCATCAATCATCGATATCCAATGCTTCCAGTCCCTTTTTGCTTTCCGGCTTTGCATCTCCGTGCTTGACCATAAACATCGTGACAAATGCAAGTCCTGCGAAAATAGCTGCATACGGGAACAGAGCGGTCATACCCACACCGTCCATATCCATAATAAAGCCGGAGAGCATCGGTGTAACGATCTGTGCAGACATAGAAGCCGTGTAATAGAAACCGGTATACTTACCGATATCACCGCCGGAGCAAAGCTCAA
>JAZQHW010000185.1:0-6691 GCA_045540795.1 Faecousia sp.
GTCACCGCTGCCGCCAATGACATCAGCGCCCAAAGCAGCCACCTGCTCCGCCGCGTGCTGAGTATAGCAGCCGCAGACACCGATCACGGCTTCCGGGTAGTCCCGCCGACAACGGCGGAGGATCGCCCTGTTCTTTTTGTCTGCTATGGCGGTGACGGAACAGGTGTTGATAATATATCCGTCACAGGGACTGTCAAAGGCGGCAGTTTTATGCCCCCACTGGGTCAGCAGCTTTTCCATTGCCTGGGTTTCATACTGGTTGACCTTGCAGCCCAATGTGTAAAAACCGATTTTCATAGTAATAATCACCAAAAAATATACGTCGATTTTGTATTAATCGTCAATAATGTGCATTGTTTATTTGCGCTTTTCTGCTATAATGAGCAAGGTTGCGATTTTTCTTGAAAGGAGTTGTTGCTGTGCGTGAATTTAATATTGCCATTCGCTCATTACAGCAGGTGAAGAATTTTGTATCTCTGGCAACTGTACAGCCTTTCGAGGTTTTTGTCGCCAATGATAAGCAGCAGATCAACGGAAAGAGCTTTATCGGTATGTTCAGCCTGGATTATTCCCGGCCCTTGCATGTTTGTGTTTCCTGTTCGGAGGAAGAGTTTTCTCAGTTCCGTAAGGATGCTGCTGAATTTGTTATTTGAATTGTACGCCCCGGGAGATCCCGGGGCGGTTTTTTATTCTGCGGGTGTATTGGGCTTCCGACGGCGGTAAGGGGGACGGCGCCGGGGCTTTTTGGGCTGCTCACCGGCTCCCGGCTGCTGAGCAGGCTGCTCCTGCTTCGGCTGCTCCGCTTTGGGCGCAGCGTCTTTGTTCTGGGCAGGCTTGTTGGGACGGCGCTTGTTCCGGCGGTTGCGGTTTTGCCGGGGCTCCTGCTCCTGCCGGGGGGTATCCTCTGCCGGAGCAGTCACAGGCTGCTCCTCTGCCACAGTTTCTGTGCTGTAACGGAAACGGATGGAGTCCAGCTTCAGATCCGTTTCTTCCTCATCTTCCGGCTTTTTCCGGCGGCGGGAACCACCGGACAAGGGTGCCAGATCTGCAGGAATGGGGGGATCGGTCTTCTTTGCTTTGCCGTTGCGCAGGACTGCAATATCCTCGTTGGCATAGGTGGCGATCACTTCCGGCTGATCCTCCATCTTCACCTTTACCCGCTGGCGAAGCAGATCCACTTCTACAACGGTGCCTCTGCCGTCTACGGTGTCCACAAAGGACTCTGCCTTGGGACTGCGCTTGATGAGATCTTCATAAGCGTCCTGCTCATATTTCAGGCAGCACATCAGTCTGCCGCAGGTGCCGGAAATCTTGGTGGGGCTCAAGCTGAGATTTTGGGTCTTTGCCATTTTGATGGATACCGGCTGGAAATCGTCCAGGAAGGTGGCACAGCAGAAGGGGCGTCCGCAGATACCCAAGCCGCCAACCATTTTCGCCTTGTCCCGGACACCGATCTGTCGCAGCTCGATACGGGTGTGTAGGGTGCTTGCCAGGGACTTTACCAGCTCCCGGAAGTCTACACGCTCATCGGCGGTGAAGAAAAACAGGATCTTGCTGCCGTCAAAAGCATACTCAGCGGATACCAGCTGCATATCCAGCCGGTATTCTTCTATTTTCTCGCTGCACAAAGCGAAGGCTTTCTTTTCTTTTATTTTATTTTCTTCGGCAATGTGGATATCATGCTCTGTTGCCAAACGGAGCACGGGACGCAGAGGTGCCACCACTTCCGTCTGTCCGATGCGATGGTTGCCGCCGGTGCAGATGCCGAATTCAGGTCCCCGGGCGGTGTCGATGATCACCCGGTCACCGGTTTTATAGGTGACACCGGCAGGGTCGAAATAATAGATCTTCTGTCCGGGACGGAACTGGATGTCCACCACCCAGGTCATTTCCGGACTTTGTGTAATTTGTTCTTCCATAATAAGCTCCTTATTTGCTTTCACGCAATGCCCAGGCAAGATAGCCGCAGATGGCAGCCGGGGATACGTTTCCTTTGATGTAATCAACGGTTTTCTTCAGACACCGGAGAATATGCATCAGTTCCTCCGGGCTGCGGGCATTGCCCAGTTCCCGGGCGAAGCCGGACAGGACCTGCACACCGTTGCGGCAGACCAATGCTTGTTGCACCAGCTCTGCCCATTGCTCTAAAACAGGAAGCAGTTGGTCACGCTTCCATTTTTCCATAGGGATCAAGACTCGCAAAAGACCCATAGCATCCCGGGCAACCATACTTTTCACAAAGCCCTCTGTTTGGGGACTGACGGTTTCACCCGCCTGTAAAAGTTCACGGGCTTGTCCCAGATAGCCGCCGCTGCGGGCAATGGCGGCAGCCAGAGTTTCTACATCTGCCTCGGGAAATTCCTTTTTCAAGGTTTCCTGTAGAATCGATTCCGGTAAGCTCTGCATTTCCAAAGTGACGCAGCGGGAGCGCACCGTGGGCAGCAGACGGTTGGGATTTTCCGTAAGCAGCAGATATACGCCGTAGGAGGGGGGTTCTTCCAAAATTTTCAGCAGAGCGTTTTGTCCTTCCACACCCAGCTCCTGGGGGAAAATATAGATTTTCTTATCCCCTTCGTTGGGACGGATGAACATATCTTCCCGCATTTGCCGTACCAGTTTTACGGCAACGGTTTTATGCTCCGGGTCTTCCACACAGATGACATCCGGATGAGTGCCGGCAAGCACCTTGCGACAGGCAGGACAGCTCAGGCAGGGTTTATCACTGCCGCTGCACTGGAATGCGGCAGATAACAAACGTGCCAGCGTCCGTTTACCGGATCCCCGGGGACCGGAGATAAGGTAAAAATGGGACAAACGTCCCTGACGCAGACCGGTTTTTAAGTTGTCCTTCAGCCGCCGGTTCCCCAGCAGTCCATCAAAACCCATACAGACCTCCTGAAACGATTAGCCCCAAAGTGCAGACAGCATCGGAATGACTTGCTTTTTCCGGCTCATAATTTTGGGGAGGAACACGGTATTATCTTTAGGCAGTACATTGAATGCCTGCTGAATGGTCTCGTCGCTGCCGATATAGATCAGCTGGGTGCCTTCTAAAAGCACATCGGTGAGCATCAGGATCACCATAGAGAAGTCTTTGCTTTGCTTTTCCTGCTTCATAATCGTCAGGAATTCTTCCTTCCGCTCCAGCATAGCGGGACTGTCCACGCAGGTGATCTGTGCCACTGCCAGATCGTGACCGGCAATGTGGAACTCTTTATAGTCAGAGTGGAACAGATCCTGGGCAGACTTATTGTCCATAGATGCAGAGAAGATCTCCCTGCCCAGTTC
Organism: Faecousia sp.; assembly: GCA_045540795.1. Taxonomy (GTDB): domain Bacteria; phylum Bacillota; class Clostridia; order Oscillospirales; family Oscillospiraceae; genus Faecousia. Next base: position 3,289 of record JAZQHW010000185.1, read on the forward strand.
TTCCAGAGAAACGTTGGCAATACGCGCCATCCGTTCGGCAGCTTTTTTATCCCGATCGGTGCAGGTGGGGGATTTGAACATAACGGTGTCCGACAAAATTGCCGCTGCCATCATACCTGCCATTCCGGCGGAGGGCATCAGTCCCCGATCCTGGAACATACCGGCAATGATAGTGTTGGTAGAGCCCACCGGCTCATTGCGTACATAAATGGGATTGGTGGTCTGGATATCTGCAAGCCGGTGATGGTCAATGATCTCCAGAATGTCCGCCTCCTCCAAGCCGGGGACAGACTGGGCAATCTCGTTATGATCTACCAGCACCACTCGTTTTCTCCGGGGACGGAGCAGGTGATACCGGGTCAGAACGCCTACGACCTTCTCGTTTTCATCCAAAATGGGATAGCAGGGATCCCGGAACTTCAAAACCTGCTCCCGAACCTCGTCCACCCGGTCCTCCAAATGGAAGCATACCAAATCTGTGGTGCGGCAAATGCTGCGGATGGGTACGGACTGGAAGATCAGTCTTGCCGCCCGGTAAGCATCGTAGGGGGTGGCAATGATACAGGTGCGGGTAGGCAGATTCCGGAGCTCTTCTCCCAGCTCTGCCTGACAAAGCACCAGGCAGTTTACATTCATTTCCAAAGCTCTGCGGATCATATCCGGCTGATGACCGCAAATGACGATGGATTCGGTGCTGTTGAAAAGCAGATTTTCCTGTGCCTGGGGCAGAGCAATGGTCACTTCGCCCCGGATGGTGTCAGTGTTCTCACCGGCTTCGTTGAGGATCTTGCCGTCCAGCACGGAAAGAACATTGAACAGGGGTACTTCCTCCAAAAAAGCGCCGCCTACCAATTCCATATTGTAGCTTGCCACATTTTCCCGGGAGAGCATACCGTAAAGGGTGCCATCCTCGTTGGCAACGGGCACAGCGGAAATATTCTTTTGCTTCTGCAGAGTTTTCCAGCCTCTGCCCACGGTGACTGCCGCACCCAGCAGCGGAGGGGTATCAAATTCCAGGTCCCGGACCTGGGTGTGCATTCCGGTGATGCGCCGGGGAGGCTGAAAACCGAAACGGTCCAAAACGATCTGGGTTTCGTCAGACACATGACCCAGGCAGGCAGCCTCGTACTCTCTGTCGCCCAAAGCATTCCGCAGGGCGGCATATGCCATAGCTGCAACGATGGAATCCGTATCCGGATTCCGGTGACCGGTAACATAAATAGGATCCATAGGATCGCCTCCTGAAGAAAGATCAAACCAAAGCATTCTCGGTTTATACTTATTCACAATAATTATATCCCCGAAACGGAAAAATAGCAAGAGCAAAACGATAAAATCCTGTTCCGGATTCCCGGAACAGCAATACTATGTGACAGGGGATGCCTTGTGGGAACCTTAACACGGTGCTGCTCTTTTCGTTGACAAAGATTTTGACGCGTGATATATATATTATATAAGCAGAACAAGGGATAAGCCGATTGACAGGCTTGTCCCAAAAGTTAGTTGAACGCAAAATTTATGTAAATTGTGCGGATAGAACAGGGGACAAGAGAACCGTCCCTTTGTCACGTCCCTTTGTCACACATACTATTCCTGGAATGGGAGGGATCCTTTTGAATGGTAAAAATAAGAGAGTATTTTATAAAATAGCGATTTGTCTATCCGCAAGCTTTGTTCTTATTCTGCGTGCTGTATCAAAAGTAATACCTATAACTGATGATGTATTCACAATACTACTTTGTTTAGACGCCCTAACCTTAATATGTATGGTTGCAACGTGGATATTTTCGGTATTGTGGCATAAAAACAGAACATAGGACAAGACAGGGGACGGTTTGTGCGGGGGGCAAGGGGACGGTTTGCGTGAACCCTATTAAAAAGTAACAGCCAAAAAGGCGCACAAAAAGTAACCGCAATCCCTCGGCTTGAAAAAATGTAATTAGGGACAGTATTTATTCAGTTGCTTTCACCGCATAATTTGGATCGTAATACTGTCCCTTTTCCAAAAGAATGTAGATCATTTTCAGCAGTTTTCTGGAGACTGCAATGATTGCCTTCTTTTGTCCCCTGGTAAAATAAAGAATCGTGAAAGTTTCGAGGACATAACAGGGGATAAGAGAACCGTCCCCCTGTCACAGAGGTATTTTAGGAGGGTGATTAAATTGAAAAAATACTTCTTGCTTTTTTCTATTAATATAATGGCATTTTCATCTCTTATGGTTACTATTTATTCAACCTTTGGTGCTGATTATTTATTAAGGATAATCATACCATCAGTGATTATGTTTGGAACAAACCTAGGAATGTGTCTGTCTTGTTTAAGACGGGCAGGACATTAACGGGACAAGTGTGACAAGAGAACGGTGTTCTTGTTACACGCTGACTCTGGTTTAGGTATTTGAAGAATGAGAAATCAAAAATCAAAGTTTTTGTTTATTATGTGGCTTGTTGCTACGATCCTCGGGGCGTTGTTTTCCGCGGGGTGTCAATTGCTGAAGGGACTCAAGAACGAAATGTTCTTACAATGCTGGTTAGGTATACATTTTAACAAAATCTTATTGTTGGGTTATCTACCACTATGTCTCATTTCACTGTTAGGTCTCTCGTGTCGCTATGCAATAAAAGAGCACAACAAAACAATGATGGTAGTGTCCATATGCCTTCTTGTACATCATGTTATCTGCTTTGTGGGTGCACTGCTTCAGTTTGTTGGGAACGGGGCAGCGGTTTTGTAAGACAGGGATGGGTCTGTAGTCACAGGTAACAAGCAAGTTAAAGAGCAGAGGGGAACGGATATGCTCAGGAAAATATTCGATATTCTTACAACGGTAAAAATCTTGACCACAGTTGGAGGCTTTTTGTTCTACGGTGTACATGAGTATTGCAGATATTTCTTCTCTTTTTCCATTTTTTATGCTTTTGCGGTTTCCTACGATGATGCGATATGGAAATACGGGATATTGTTCCTTATCCTTTTGGGTGCGTATCTGCTTGTTTGGCTGATTTCTCCAATTTTGCTTCGTATAAAGAACAGAAACGCAATACTTGTGGGTGTTGCAGGAATCGTTTTGTTGAATCTAAGTGATATTATTTGCTGCCTGTGTTCGGATTGGCTGGGTAACGGAAAGATAGGTAGCATTTTGTTTAGCGCGCTGATTGTAGTGTTGGGTGTTATCCGATTAAAGGCAGAGCCGGAACTGTATTGCGTTGAGGATTTGTAAGGTAGGGATAGCTTTCTGCCTTTTGATTAATTAAATAGGACAGGGGACGGTTCTCTGTCTTAACAAAGAATGCGGAGTATGATATCCTAGTACAGGGTGGTATTTATACCAAGACAGGCACGAAAGAAAAGTGAAAGTGGAAAAGTACTTGAAAACGTAATCGGCAAAAGACATAGAACCGT
>JAZQHW010000186.1:0-2890 GCA_045540795.1 Faecousia sp.
GCCAGCTTTTCGGAAGTAGCCTCCGCGTGAAGCTCCACAAAAATCATCTTGGTTTTGATTTGGGAGAGGATCTTCTCTACTGCCAGGAAGGGATTGTCCGGACCGTAATCCATATTGCACCGACCTTGCAGATCGATCACTGCCACATCACCGGCAGCAGAATTGTAGATGCCCCAGCCTTGTCCCGGTGCCTGGGGAGCATAGTTGGCAGGACGGAGAATGCGGCGGTTATCCTCCAGATAGGTAACGATATCCCGCTTGCTGAAGCTGTGATTGCCCAGAGTGATCACATCCGCACCGGCATAGAAAATATCCTCCGCCTGATAAGGTGTCAAACCAACCACAGCGGCATTTTCTCCGTTGACAATGACAAAGTCTGCCTTTGTGCGTGATTTCAGCTGCCGAAGGGAACGGCTGATACGGTCCATACCCGGATTGCCTACCACGTCGCCTACTGCCAGTACCTTAAAATCCATAATAACTCCCTCTAAGTCCCAAAATACTATAAATAAAGTATATTATATAATAAAACGCTTCTTTATGCAAGGGAAAGAGGGATAGAAATTATTGGTAGAATACCACGAAAAGGTTATTCTTGCTTTCAAAAACCAGGTGTGGTATACTCTGCCATTATGTAATAGGGTAAGGAGTAATGGTATGATCTGTCAGGAATATGATCAAAAGATCCAGGAATGGATCCGGGAAAATCGGGAACGAATGGTTTCAATGTGGCTGGATCTGATCCGGATCCCTTCTGTAAAAGGAGAACCTGCCCCCGGTGCGCCTTTTGGCATTCCTTGTGCCCAGGCACTTACTCCCGGCATTTGAAGAATACCTTTACCATAGGTTCCTGGGTGGCGGATCCTGACTCCAAAGCCATCGTTCCGGAAATGCCGGCAGGTCACGGCGGTGCCCATCAAAGGGACGAGTACCGTAAGATCGATGATTTTCTGCTGGGTGTTCGCTTGCTGACCCATTGTATTTTGACCTGCGACCGGGAAATTAACCCCTGAATAGAAAAGTGATCATCTCAAAATCCATAAGCAATGCCATTAAGTTAGCAAAAAAAAGGATATCCCATACTACCACGCCATGGTAGTATGGGATATCCTTGTATAAAGCATTATGATTGCCCCAAGATAAAGTTATGGATGAGTTTGCCAAAAATGCTGATGCCGTTTTCGTCTGCCTTGCGGACATATGCGCAGTGGGTGCTTTCCATTACTTGCAGCTTTACGTTTTCGTCAAGACCAAAATGCTTTAATGTGGACATCACCAGTATGGTCTGTTCATAGCGGTTTGTCATATCGTTGTCGGATACGATTACCAGCATTGGAGGATAGGTTTTATCCGAACCAATATGGTAAAGAGGTGCGGATTCGTCCACGATCACCCGGCGGCTGTCAATACCCCGCTCCCGCAGTACATTGAAATGCGCGGTGGGTTGACCTGCATCATGGACAAAACCGGCAATATCCATAGGCTTAAGATCATACTTGGCTAAATATTTCTTATCAAAGCAGAGCATCTGAGAGAGATAGCCGCCGGCAGAACTGCCGCCTACGTAGATGTCGGTAACTTCACCGTAAGTCTTCATGTTTTCAAAGACCCAGGCGGTGGCACAGGCTGCATCCTCGATAAACTCCGGGTATTTGGCATGGGGGTACATTCTGTAATTGGCGCTGACCACCGCAATGCCGTTTGCGGTCAGGTAACGGATGAACAGATCATAACCATTTGCCTTATCACCACGTTCAATGCCGCCACCGTGGAAATACAAAAACACCGGGAATCGGTGGCATTCCGGCAGATGAATATCCAAGTGTTGGTTTGTTTCCTTGCTGTAACAAATATCAGTAATGCTCTTCATCGTTGTATCCTTTCTGTTATCTTTGGTATTCAAATTCCATATCATAGATGTTTACGGTATCACCGTCCTGGATACCCATTTCTTCCAAACGGGTGAACAGACCGCATTTGCGCAGCTGCATATCAAAATGATTCCGGGATTCGTAGTCGTCGAAGTTGATATTCGTAACCAACCGTTCCAGCCAGGCACCGCCTACCACCCAGGTGCTGCCCAAATGCTCGATCTCGAATTCTGTAGGATCGCAAACTTCCTGCACCAGCTCCACATACTCCGGCTCGTAAATGGTCACCGGAGGCAGAGAGCGGAGCTTTTCTGCAACGATCCGCATTAAATTCCGGGTGCCTTGTGTTGTACCGGCGGAGATCTCATAAAGCTCACAGCCGGCTTTTTCCACATGCTCCCGCAGCCGCTGCAGATTGTCAGACTCCGGCATCAGCAGGTCACACTTGTTGGCGGCAACGATCATAGGACGGTCACCCAGGTCGATGCTATAGTTGTGCAGTTCTGCACAGATGGCATCAAAATCCTCCACGGGATCTCTGCCTTCACTGCCGGATACATCGATCACGTGAACCAAAAGACGGCAGCGATCAATATGCCGCAGGAAGTCGTGACCCAAACCGGCACCTTCTGCTGCGCCTTCGATAATGCCGGGAATATCTGCCATAACAAAGGAAACACCTTCGTCTACATAGATCACACCCAGGTTGGGGAACAAAGTAGTGAAGTGATAATTGGCGATCTTGGGACGGGCGTTGGAAGTGACGGAGAGAAGGGTGGACTTACCCACATTGGGGAAGCCTACCAGACCTACATCAGCCAACAGCTTCAGCTCCAAAATCACATCCCGTTCCTGCCCTTTCAAACCGGCTTTTGCAAAACGGGGGACCTGCCTGGTAGCAGTGGCATAATGGGCATTGCCCCTGCCGCCTCTGCCGCCTTTGGCAATGATATGATCTTCACCGGTGGACATATCTACAATGATCTGATTCGTTTCGGCATCCCGGACAACGGTACCCC
>JAZQHW010000187.1:0-10458 GCA_045540795.1 Faecousia sp.
CTCAGCCTTTTGCTCCGGTGTCCATACTCGTCTGCTCTGACCCTTCTTCACTATTACCACCTCCAACTGTATTTTAGCATAAAGAAAAGGTAGACAACATGGTGGTTTTCCATGTGTCTACCTTTATCTTACAACTTCACTAAGCCGGAGGTTTTGACTTATTAATTTGCAGTTTTTACCGGATTGTAATTAACAATGACACTTTGATTGGTCAGGGGTGTAACATCTGTTACTTTGGTTGCATATACATTTACTTCAATCAAACGGTGACATGTTTTCAACGGCTCTACGGTTGCAATTTCCGTGTTATAATCCATATGCACATTGTTCAGGTTATCCAGTCCACCCAAGTTATCCAATTTGGCAATTTGATTGTTTGCGCCATTGATGGTAACCAGTGCACAATCTTTGGGGAATTCAGGAATCTCAACAACTGAATTATAGGAAAAGTCCAAATACATCAATTTCGACAACTGTGCCAGACTGGCTATATCGGTTAGGTTATTGGTAGAGATGTTTAATTCAACAATACCAAGGCAGGCTGCAACGGTGTTAACATTTGTCAGCTTGTTGTTATTTAGTGACAGTTTACTCAGCGCTTGAAGCTGTGAGATATCACCCAATTCGACAATACTGTTATTATTGGCATTTAACTCTGTTAATGCGGTAAGGGCAGCCAGGGGCGACAAGGACTCAACGGAATTGAAAGAAATGTCCAGGTTGGTTATGCCAATGTTTCCGGAGATGCCTGCTAAAGACGTGATAGCGTTATGGGACAGATTCAATGTCTTTAGTTCTGTGAGAGTTGCCAGGGGAGATAAGTCACGAACTGCATTGTTGTTAAGGTCTAAATGAGTTAGCAATACTGCCTTTTCCAAAGGTGTGATATTGCTCAAGCTGCAATTGGAAAGGGTAAGCTCTTTTAGTGCAGGCAAGCCGGTAATGATCTGAAGTACATCCTGTGAGATGGTAGTATCCTGAATCGTAAGCGTAGTGATATTGGACAGGGAGGATATGTTTTTAATTTCTTCGGAAATACCCTCTTCAATGGTCAGTGTTTCAAGGAAGGTCATATGCTTCAGATCTGTGTATACTTCTGCATTTGCAGGCACAGTGAAGTCCTTGATGGTCCAAAGATCGTTCGTGTGCAGTTTTACATCCGCCGATACGGAGAGCTTTTCTCTTACAGAGGCTTCAATTGCCGGGTCTGCAAAGTTCATTTGCTCAATAATGCCACCAATGGTATAGACGTAGATCGCCAATGGACTTACCAAACCGTTTTCTCCAATAGCGACTGCATAGACTTTGTTTTCTCCTTCAGCTAGAGGAATTGGATTCGTATAGAGAGACTTATGAACGGAGGGATAGACTCCTGTTGTATCGGCATATATCCGCCAGTCGTCTGATTGCAAGCTTAGAGAAATATACTGATTGTAAAATCCGGGTTCAGGCAAAGCGACGGGAGCAGCGGGACGAATTGCGTCCAACTGTTCTTTTATCTCTGGATTTTGAACACCGTTAAGCATATTTACAGCATCCAAAAGCTTATCCTGTTCAACATAGGTTTTACAAAGGGCAATATATAAATCGATTCCACCGCCGTCAGCAATGGCGTTTGTCAGTGTAAACTCTGCTTTGGTATAGTTGCCGTTGGCTTTATACTGTTCTGCCAGTTCACAGGCGACACTGTCATTGTCCGACATATGCAGATATGCCTGGTTATACAACCAGGAGGCGGCATTATGATTTCCTTGAGATTCAGAAATACGGGCGAAGCTTAGCAGCATATCCCTTGTGAAATCACGATCATATATAAATAAATACCAAATCATACATCCTAATATCGCAAGTACAAGGATGAGCGGTATTATGATTTTTAAAAATTTACTCATATCTATCACCTTTCGATCAATTCCATCTATAAATTATACTTTGAAGCCACAACGATGTCAAGCATTGTCATATAAAAGGAAATTATTTCCCCATAAAGCAACAGAAAAGATCGTGGATACTTGATAAAATGGTTCTGAGGTGAAGGAAAGTTATGTACAGAAGATGGATTGAATTATTATTGGTATTTACACTTGGTGTTGTTGTTCCTGCGGCAGTATTTACGAATATAAACCAACCTGCGGAACTGACCGAACCGACGGTTCATTTTACTGCTATGGAGGAGGTAAGAAGACCGTTAAGTATTAATGTGTTGGATGAAGAAGGCATAATTCATACAATGGATCTGGAGGATTATATTTTTTCTGTGGTTTTATGTGAAATGCCGTCCGATTTTGAATTAGAGGCTTTGAAAGCACAGGCTGTTGTTGCAAGGACATATGCAATCAAAAGACAGGATAAAAACGAAAAGCACGAGGGTGCGGCAGTTTGTACGAATTTTGCATGCTGCCAGGGGTATCGTACAAAAGAAGATTATTTGCGTAACGGTGGCACGGAGGACGGTGCCGAGAAGGTGCGAAGGGCAGTTACAGAAACAGCAGGGAAGATTATTGTTTATAACGGTCAACCGGCGGAAGCAACCTATTTTTCCTGCTCAGGGGGGCGAACGGAGGATGCACAGGCAGTTTGGGGTTCAGATATTCCATATTTGAAAGCAATTGACAGTCCGGGGGAAGAGAATGCGGTATATTTCACAGATACAGTGACGTTTAACAGGGAGGAGTTTCTTTCCTCTTTGGCAATAGAAGAGAAAAAGGTTTGGATTGATGAAATTAGTTATACAGATGGCGGAGGGGTGGATTCCATCAATGTTTGTGGTATGGATTTTTCCGGTACGCAGTTTCGTAAGCTGTTGGGTCTTCGGTCGACTGCTTTTGTGATTACAGCTGTTGGTGATTCCGTTACGATCACTACAAGAGGCTTTGGGCATCGTGTAGGTATGAGTCAATACGGTGCTGATGCAATGGCGGTAAACGGGAGTACTTACGAAGAAATACTGAACCATTATTACCAGGGGATACAGATTTCAGAGTGCTCATAACCTTCAGATTGACAAAAAAATCGAATTGGGTTACAATGTAGGAAATTTTGTAAGGGAGTCTGGTTATGCCTATTCAAATTCCGAACGATTTACCGGCTGCGGAAACATTAAATCGTGAAAATATTTTTGTTATGACAGAGAACCGTGCGGTTGGTCAGGATATTCGTCCGCTGGAAATCGTGCTGCTGAACTTAATGCCTACTAAGATTGCGACAGAAACGCAGTTTAGCAGACTCTTGGGCAATACACCGCTCCAGGTCCATCTGGAATTGATGCATACATCAACACACATTTCCAAAAATGTTACGCAGGAGCATCTTTTAAATTTTTACAAGAGCTTTGATGAGCTGAAGGACCGTAAATTTGACGGTATGGTAATTACCGGAGCGCCTGTTGAGAATATGGTATTTGAAGATGTGGATTATTGGCAGGAACTTTGTGAAATTATGGAATGGTCCAAAACAAATGTCCATAGTACGTTCCATATTTGCTGGGGTGCACAGGCTGGTTTGTATTATCACTACGGTGTACCCAAACAACCTCTGGATGAAAAACTGTTTGGTGTATTTCCCCATACAGCTGAGTATAAGCGATCCATTTTGCTCAGGGGCTTTGATGATGAATTCTGGGTTCCCCATTCCAGACATACAACCGTTCGCAGGGAAGATATTGAAGCGGTCGATGGACTGAAAATTCTCGCATCTTCGGAGGAAGCCGGTGTTTATGCTGTGATGAGTAAGGGCGGACGGCAGATTTTTGTCACAGGCCATTCTGAGTATGATCCGGAAACATTGCAAAATGAATACCGCAGGGATAAAGATCAAGGCTTGCCCATTGGGGTACCAAAGAATTATTATCCCAATGATGACGATACAAAAGATCCGGTGGTTCGCTGGCGTGGGCACGCAAACCTTCTGTTTTCAAACTGGCTTAATTATTTTGTTTATCAAACAACGCCTTATGACATTATGAGTATTGGCGTAGAATAACAAAAGCGGTCTGTAGTGATATACAGACCGCTTACTGCATATATTTCATTGTTGGTTGGCTTTTAAGTTGCAAAATGCATCCAATTATGCGATAATAATATAAATACTGCATAAGGAGGTATCTTATGGAACTTCGAATCAATGATTTCGCTGTATTTGCCAATGCGGATGAAACGCTTTTGGATATTATAAACAGAACAGGCTTAAATAGCAATGAGTTTTCAAAGAAACCGTTAGCGGCTAAAATTGCAGGAGAAGTGTTTAATTTAAATTACATTCCTGTTCGCTCCAAGGATATAGATAGTGACAGACCGTCCATTCGGCGTGCCATGAATGCCTCCAATGGCATTGTTCAGCTAATTACATATCATGATCCTGCGGGAAAAGAGGTCTATACCAGAACAGCACAGTTTATTCTGTTTTTAGCATTGCACAGATTATATCCGGATGCCAGAGCAGTTATGAATTGTACAGTGGGAAAAGCACTTTATATTGAAGTGCGGCATAAGGATTTCTCAGTAGACAGACTAAAAAATGAGATCAGACTGCTTGTAGGGCGGAATATTCCTTTGATCCGTAAGCGTACCACCACAGCTGCAGCAATCGATTATTACAAGAAGACAGGAAAAACGGACAAAGCACGGCTGCTGCAATGGCGCATTGCGGAGTATTTCGATCAATATGTATATGAAGATTTTTCGGACTATTACTATGGCGAGCTTGCACCTTCTACCGGGTATTTGCAAGTATGGGATATTATTCCGGCGGATGGTGGTTTTATGTTTCTGTATCCTGATGACAATACACCGGATTTGGTTGCGGTTTTCAAAGAAGAACCGCAGTTTATGGCGATATGTAATGAAGGCGAGCGTTGGTGTGGACTGATGGAGTGTGAAACTGTTGCAGATCTAAATCAACTGGTAGACAGTGGTGAGATCCGTCAATTGATTCGCGTCAACGAAGCTCTTCACGAAAAGCGTTTTTCACAGATCGCGGATATGATCTGTGAAAAGAACGCAAAGGCGGTTATGCTTGCCGGTCCCAGCTCATCGGGAAAGACAACATCAGCAAATCGTTTGGCGACCCAGTTGCGGGTTCACGGTAAGAAACCAATTCTTATTAGCTTGGATGATTACTATGTGGATAGGGATCGTATTATGCCGGGACCGGACGGCAAGCTTGACTTTGAGCACATCGATACGATCGATACCGAACTCTTCCGGGAGCATTTGACGGCACTTTTAACGGGAAAGGAAGTCAGTTTGCCGTCTTTTGATTTCTTGTCCGGTAAAAGAATTTGGAAAGGGCATAAATTACTATTATCCAAAGATTCTGTTATTATCGTTGAAGGACTTCACGCATTGAATCCGGTTCTGCTACCGGATAAGCTGGAGGCTAATTCTGTATTCAAATTATATGTAAGTCCTTTATTACCGTTGAATTTAGACGATCATAACCGGATCCCGTCCAGTTTATTGCGATTACTGCGAAGAACGGTGCGGGATTACGAAACCCGTGGTGCATCCGTTCAAAAAACGATGGAAATGTGGGATTCTGTTCGAAACGGTGAAAAACGATGGATATTCCCATTCCAGGAGGAAGCAGATGTCATTTTTAACAGTTCTACCCTTTACGAACTGGCAGTCCTTAAGAAACATATTTATCCGCTGTTATCTGCCATTGAACCGGATGAATCCTGTTATGAAACGGTTCGTTCGCTGGTTAAGATATTAAATTATGTTCAGCAGGCAGATGTGGATGATGAGATTCCACCTACCAGCATTTTACGGGAATTTATTGGCGGCAATAGTTTTTACAGATAAATAACTGTAATTTATTCTTGTTTAATTTGTTTGGTTATTGTACAATATATGAAGATTATTAGGTGAAGGAGTCAGAGGAATGCTGAAAAGATTATATTATTTATTGCTTGCAATAATTCTTTCTGTTGTTGTGATCGGTGGTTTAACAACATCGGTAAACGCAGCCAGTGTTACTTACTATCAAACCTCAAAGGCGGATGTACCCATTTGGAGCTCTGCTAGCTCTAAATCTACAAAGATCCGTGTGGAAGCGTATACCGGTACAACACTGAAGGTTGTGGGTTCAACGGTGAATTCATCGGGAAATACCTGGTATAGACTTTCTGACGGTTATTGGGTGTTTTCCGGAAATGTAACCAAACACAGCCACAGCTATAAGGGCGGTATTTGCACCGGAAGAAACTGCGGCTACGAATGGGGCTACTCTGTTAATGGCCATTACGGGTATTTTGTTGTAACAAATTCCTCCGGGGCGAAAATATGGTCTCGTCCTTATTCCAATAATTCTACCCATTTATGGACTGCAGGCTATAATTCTGTTCTTTATATCGTTGGCAGAACATCCAATCAAGAGGGGAATGTTTGGTATCGTTTATCTGACGGTAGCTGGGTGTTCTCCGGCAATGTGATCCAGCGTTATACTGTCAGCTACAGTGCAAATGGTGGCAGCGGTGCGCCGGGCGGTCAGTATGCATATCAAGGTCAGTATATGACGGTTTCCGGTACAAAGCCATCCCGAACCGGGTATATATTCCAAGGGTGGTCTACCAGCTCCGGTGCTTCCTCAGCCAGCTATAAATCCGGCGGATCCTACCGTTTTTCCTACGATACAACACTGTATGCGGTATGGAAAGCTTGCGGTCACAGTTCCTATACCGGTGGTTATTGCAACACCTGCGGATATGAATATAATTTGAAGATCAGTGACCATTCTGCCACCTATCAGGTGACCAATAAAGATGGCGCAAAGATCTGGTCACGGGCATATTCTAAAAACTCCACTCACCTTCGCACAGAGAAATACGGAGCAACCTTTAAGGTAACTGCAACAGCTAAGAACCAGGAGGGGAATACCTGGTATCGTTTAGAGAATGGGAATTGGGTTTTCAGCGGCAATGTTACACGGCGTTACTCTGTGACATATAATGCCAACGGAGGAAAGAACGCTCCTGCAAAACAGTATTTTCTCAGCGGACAGAAGTCTAAGCTATCCGGCACAAAGCCTACCAGAGTAGGTTATCTGTTCCAGGGCTGGGCTGAATCCGGTTCGGCAATTCTGGTAAAATATAAGCCTTCTACGTCTTATAGCTTAACATCCAGCAAGACCCTTTATGCTGTATGGAAAGCTTGCGGACATAGCGCTTATACAGGCGGTTACTGCAACGCCTGCGGATATGAATATAATTTGAAGATCAGTGACCATTCTGCCACCTATCAGGTGACCAATAAAGATGGCGCAAAGATCTGGTCCCGGTCATATTCTAAAAATGCTACTCACGTTCGTACTGAGAAATACGGCGCAACGTTTAAGGTAACGGCTACAGCGAAGAATCAGGAAGGAAATACCTGGTACAGATTGGCAGATGGAAACTGGGTATTCAGCGGTAATGTTATCCGTCGATTCTCTGTGACCTATAATGCAAACGGAGGAAAGAACGCTCCTGCAAAACAGTATTTTCTAAGCGGACAGAAGCCTAAGCTATCCGGCACTAAGCCTACCAGAGTGGGTTATGTGTTCCAGGGCTGGGCTGAATCCGGTTCGGCAATTCTGGTAAAATATAAGCCTTCTACGTCTTATAGCTTAACATCCAGCAAGACCCTTTATGCTGTATGGAAAGCTTGCGGTCACAGCGCTTATACAGGCGGTTATTGTAATGCTTGTGGATATGAATATAAGCTAAAGCTCAGCGATTATTCTGCAACATATCAGGTGACCAATAAAAACGGTGCGAAGATTTGGTCCAGAGCTTATTCCAAGAATGCGACTCATATCCGTACGGAAAAATACGGTGCTATCTTTAAAGTAACGGCGAAAGCCAAGAACCAGGAAGGGAATACCTGGTACCGTTTGGAAGATGGCAAATGGGTCTTTAGCGGCAATGTTACACGGCGTTACTCGGTGACATATAATGCCAACGGCGGTAAGAATGCCCCTGGCAAGCAGTACTTCCTGGATGGGCAGAAGCCTAAGCTCACTTCTGCAAAGCCTACCCGTGTTGGCTATGTATTCCAGGGTTGGGCAGATTCGAAATCGGCAGTTCTTGTAAAATACAAGCCCTCAACGGCTTATAGTTTTTCATCAAGCAGAACGTTATATGCTGTTTGGAAGAAGTGCTCTCACAAAGAATACGTTGGGGGGTATTGTAAGGCTTGTCAGTATGAGTTTAAGCTGACTGTAACAGATCATTCCGGAACATATCGGGTCACAAACGCTAAGGGATGTTCTGTTTGGTCACGTCCGTACTCCCAAAATTCCAAGTATATTCGTCTTGAGAAGTATAATGCGACGGTCAAGGTAGTTGCAAAAACAGTAAATCAAAATGGAAGCACATTCTATAAGCTATCAGATGGCTACTGGATTTCTGCCAATAATGTAACCCGTCAATATTCTATTACGTATTTTGCCAACGGTGGTACCGGTGCTCCTGCCAAGCAGTACTTTTTGAAGGATGAAAAGGTTACATTATCCAAGGTAAAACCTGTTCGAACCGGCTACATATTCAAGGGCTGGGGTACAAGCGAAACAACGAAGCCCAGTGCTGCCCAGGCAGGTGGTGCATCCTGTAAGTTTACATCCAGCAGATGGCTGTATGCTGTTTGGACAAAATGTTCCAATCACAGTTACAATAATAAGGGCTTCTGCGTCTGCAATACCGAACAAAAGTATACAGTAAAAGCAACATCTGCTTTGGTGTATAAAGTAATCAATGTTAATTCCGGTACGAATTCTGCTAATACTTATACAAAACCGTTTACAGGGTATCCTACCGGTCAGTCCGTTCATAAAGGAGATTATATCTGGATCAACGGACAAGCAACGGTGGGATCTGTCAAATGGCTGCGACTTAAAAACAACACCTGGATCCCGGCAAATATGGTTTCTGCTGCAAGTCGTTATGAAAACGGGAAACTGATCGCTACAGACAGTAACTATGCCAAAAATGTAACAACTGTTGCTGCAATTACAGTGAGCACATCCAACGCAGACAAGTATTTGAAGGATAATGTCGGCAGTCCGGCAGTAAAGAATCTGATTCCGGGCTTGCGCAGAACAGTTACCCGTACAAAAGACGGTGCTACGGTAACAACCTGCGGGAATATGGTGCCGCAGGGACTGACATTCTCTGATGATTATCTACTGATATCATCCTACTGTGCTTGTGGCAGTAATCACAGATCTGTCATTTATGTGATGGATAAGTCCAGCAAAAAGTATTTGACGACTTTAATTCTGGATGATATTTGTCATGTGGGTGGATTGGCGGTCCAGGGTGGTTACTTGTGGGTCTGCGACAGCGGAACAACAGCGAATCCTGAAAAACAGCTGCGTGTTTATGCGTATAGCGATGTTAAGAACGCAGTATCCTTAAGCATTAATTACTGGACGATAGATGTTGTTGCGACACAAAAAGTGGACACGACACCGTCTTATATGTGCAGTGCCAATGGATATCTTTATGTAGGTAAGTTCTACGAAAAGTCAACCACTGCAAAAATTTACCTGTATAAGACTACCGGAAGCAAAATTGCCTTAAAAACAACCTTTACCATTGAAGGTATTAAGCAAATCCAAGGCATCTCTGTCCGTGGAAATTATATGATCGTTACGGCATCCTACGGGCGTGATAAGACTTCCAAGGTTTATATATTCAAAGATGACCAAGGCTTCACCAGGGAAAAGACTTACGATAAAGTGAGTAAAACTTGGAATTTCCCCAATATGATCGAAGGCTGTTATATGGGTGCAACGAATACTTACTTTGTCTTTGAATCCGCTGCGAAAGAATACCGATATTCTCTTGGGACAAAACCATTTGATAAGTATATAGGAATGAATACAAATAAGCTTTTGGGCAAGTAATTTTTATCCCCCTCATTTGATGAGGGGGATAAATTATTACTGATTACTTCACTAAGACCGGAATGCGTTTGTGAAAAGTGAAGAGTGAAGAGGTAAAAAGAAAAAATCCAGAATGCTTTCGCATTCTGGATTTTTGGTGGAGGTGAGGGGAATCGAACCCCTGTCCGAAAGCAACTTGGAAAGAACTTCTCCGGGCGCAGTTTGTTATTTACATTCCCTCAACCCGGCGGGAACAAACACCCTACGGGAATCAGTAGCTTCATTATGCGTGGTGCGGGCAAAGCTTACCGCACGCACGGTCTCCACTCAAATCACACCCGAGCCCGGCTCGTGGACCTTCCGGGTCGGATGGGCGCCTAATTAGGCAGCCAGAGCAACAGTATTGTTGTCAGTTAAATTTAAAAGTTACCCGTTTTATCGTGGTCAGGTGCCACGGCCCGCTATTCCAGCCTCACTACCCCCGTCGAAACCAGTACATCCCCATATAGGGATCACTGTGGGGCGGGAGACCGCCCCAACAGAGGATCGTGTAAACTTAAAATCTGCCGTAAGGATCCGGCTTTTTGTCGGGGG
>JAZQHW010000188.1:0-2692 GCA_045540795.1 Faecousia sp.
GGGGTCTAAAAAGATTATATTGAACTTTTCGTTACACTTTTTAAGAAATGTTGCATAGTCTCCACAAATAACGCGGGCTAAGCCTTCCAGTTTTGTTTTCTTTAAATTTTCAGATATTAATTTACAAGCTTTATCCTGCTCATCAACAAAAACGGCAGATTTTGCATCTCTGCTAAGGGCTTCAATGCCAAGTTGTCCTGTTCCGGCAAATAAATCAAGCACGTTGGCATTTGGGATATGAAATTGAATAATACTGAATAACGCTTCTTTTACGCGCTCAGATGTAGGACGGGTTTTCATACCATCCGGAGTTTTCAGCACAACTCCCCTAGCCTTTCCTGTAATAACACGCATCTTTTACTCCCCTTCCCTGAAATGTCTGTATACGCTATGGGCTGCATCAGAAGGCAAAATTTGAAGTAAATCCTCCAATGTAGCAGTTTTAATCGCAGAAATGGATTTAAATCTATTTAGTAATAGTTGTTTTCTTTTTGGTCCGATACCCGGTATTTGATCCAGTTCTGAATACCGCATTCTTTTGGTACGCAATTTTCTATGGTAGGATATTGCAAATCTATGCGTTTCCTCCTGAATATTGCCAATAAAGGCAAAAATAACCTGCTGCGCATCAATTCTGATTTCCAAGCCATCCGGCGTGACCAATGCCCGGGTGCGGTGTCTGTCATCCTTTACCATACCAAAAACCGGGATTGAGACGCCAAGCTTATTCAGCGCATCCACGGCAGTTTGTGCATGTGTGATACCGCCATCAATCAAAAGTAAATCCGGTTTATCGGAAAAATCTGCATCACCATCCAGAAAATGTGTAAACCTACGGGTAATCACCTGATGCATAGATGCATAGTCGTCCTGATTCTGAAGATTACGAATAGAAAAACGCTTGTACTCACTTTTTTTAGGCTTTCCGTCCACAAACACAACCATACCACCCACAATATCTGTGCCTGCGGCATTGGAAATATCATATGCTTCGATTCGTTTAGGTTCGGACAAATTTAACATTCTGCCAAGAAGAGAAAGTGTGCCATTCATTCGTTCTTCCTTAGAGGTAATTCTTTCAACCTCTTCTCTGGCATTCAATTGCGCCATTTGGACAAGCTTGACATTATCTCCTCGTTGCGGCGCGTGCAATTTTGTTCGATGATCAAATTTTTGTGCAAAAAATTGTTCTAATAAGGTTGTATCCTCCAATTCATATGGCAATAGAATCATTTTCGGTGAATAACCGCGATTCAAATAAAATTGTATCAGCAGTTCGGAAACAGCATATAGTTCATCATCTACCGTTTCCAAAATCTGATATTCTTTATCCAACAGATTGCCGTCGATGAAATGAAGGACAGCAAAGCATGCCCTGGAATCATTTTGATAAAAGCCAATTACATCGGTATCTGCCAAAGAACCTGCAGTCACAAGCTGCTTCTGACCAAGCGCTTCAACAGCCCTTAACCTATCCCGCAAACCGGCTGCTAATTCAAATTGCAAGTGTTCAGAAGCATCAAGCATTTGTTCCTTGATTTGATTTAATACCTGTCTATAGTTCCCTTGCAATAAATGCTTAGCCTGTTCAATACGAGCAATATACTCTTTTTCATTAGGAACACCTCGACACCAACCCTCGCACTGCTTCATATGATAATTCAAGCAAACTCGGTTTTTTCCAATATCCCTGGGAAACTCTCGTGTGCATTTCGGCAATTTCATTGTAACCAGGATCGCATCGATCAGTGACTGGGTAATACGCCTGCTACCGTAGGGACCAAAGTAGGCTGCACCATCATTGGAAATCTTGTTGACCATAGAAATACGAGGATAACAAGATCGGCTATCCAGGCGAACATAAGGATATCCCTTATCGTCCTTCAACAGAATATTATATTTGGGCATATGCCGCTTGATCAACGAGGATTCCAGCACAAGTGCTTCGAACTCAGAGGATGCAACAATTACATCAAACTCCCAAATACGGCTGATCATCATTCTTGTTTTAACAGTATGTGATACTGTATCGACAAAATACTGACTGACCCGGTTTTTTAATTTCTTTGCTTTACCAACATAAATCACCTGATTGGATTTATCGCGCATAATATATACGCCAGGCGACATCGGCAAGCCGGATGCTTTTTGTTTTAGCTCATCAAATGTCATAGATAACTCCAAAAAGAACCGCCTCAACACATAAAATGCATTGAGGCGGTACAAACATATATAATCAATAAACGTCTCTTTGCAGCAATGCCTCCAAGGATTCCAATGCTGTCTCAGCATCAGATCCGGAAGCGCTTAAGGTAACGACAGCGCCGGTTACAATACCCAAAGACATAATGCCAAGTAAGCTTTTTGCATTCATTTTACGATTGCCGGATTCAACCCAAATATTAGCATCAAATTCATTTGCTTTCTGAACAAAATAGGTTGCCTGTTTATTATGCAAGCCGGACTCGCATCGAACAACAATTTCTTTACTATACATAAAATAACACCCCTTATAGTTGTGTCGGTTATATGCAACCAACAACTATATGATAACAAATATAAAGTAAAAGTCAACCGTTTTTGGACAAAAATACGCAAAATAGTACAAATCACAAATGAATTGAAATCATCCTATACTATTAAAACTCCACTATAGTGACGCCGTCTTCACCTTCACCGTAAATACCCAGAC
>JAZQHW010000189.1:0-3931 GCA_045540795.1 Faecousia sp.
CCCCAGCGCACCGCTTGCCTGCTGGATACCTTCTCCTGCATTTTCCAGGGTGTGATCCCCTACGGTGCTCAAATGCTGGTTGCTATCTCCGCTGCTGCTGAGCTGGGTTACTCCCTCACCGCTTTCCAGATTATGCGTTATCTGTTCTATCCTTACCTGCTGCTGGTGGCTTGTCTCATTGCTATCTATCTGTTTAAAGGAAAGAACACGCAGGAATGAAACGGATTTTGATCATCGGCAATGCCGGTGCCGGAAAAACCACCTTTGCAAAAGCATTGGCAAAAAAGGCCTGCCTGCCTTTGATCCATTTGGATCAGCTGTACTGGCAGGGAAACTGGGAAACCGTTTCCCGGGAGGAGTTCGACCACAAGCTGCAAGCAGAACTGGAAAAACCGGAATGGATCATAGACGGCAATTTCAGCCGCACCCTACCCCACAGGCTAAACTACTGCGACACCCTGTTCTATTTGGACTACCCCACCTGGGTATGTCTTGCCGGGATCACAAAACGAATCTTCACCTACTGGGGAAAATCCCGTCCGGATATGGGCGGCAACTGCCCGGAGCGCTTCGATAAAAACAAGCTGTCCCTATACAAAGGTGTATTGCAATACAACCGCCGTCACCGGGCAGCTTATCAAAAGCTGCTGCAGGAAGCAAAATCAGTAAATGTGATCACCTTCCGCAGCAGAAAACAAGCAAAAAACTATTTAAGCGGTATCTCCTGACTTGGGAGATACCGCTTATTCTTTTATTTGCTGATGGTTACCGTAAGCACTTCCTGTTCACCGGGCTTCAGCCTGCGGCAGATTCCGGAGTTCAAGCCGTTAACCGCACCGCATTGGGGTTCGATGCATAGAAATCCTTCATTCCCGGAACCGTTAAACAAGACGAAATGATCAAACTGCCGGGAAAGCTTCATCTTATAATCACCGATCACAACGGTATCCCCACAGGCAGTATAGAAGCCGCTGACCCGATTTCCATCCGGTGCCATTCCATCCCGGTAGGCTTGCTCTCTTTCTGACAGTTCTGCCAGTTCTCCGGTGGGAATGAAATTCTCATTGACCAGATACCGTTTACCCACAGGGGCAGCAAAGAAACTCGGCTCAACAAAGGCAATATGGTATGCCAAGGTATACGGCATTGTCACTTCACCGGTATTTTCAAGGGTCAGATCACGGGTCAGTCCTGTTTCTGACAAGGTATCCTCTATGGTAATACGGAAAGGAAAAGGATACCACTCCCCGGTATTTTCCAGAGAGGTTACCACGCTGTTTTCTGTGATCCTCTCCACCTGAAAGGCTGCGCTGTGCAAAGCCCCGTGAATGCTGTTGTTACGCAACGGTTCGTTCAAAGGCAGCGCATATTCCTTGCCTGCAAAGGAAAACCGGGCATTTTCTGTGCGGTTTGCCGGAAGCAGTAGCGGTATGCCATATAGAACCGGACTGTTTTTTATTTCTTCCAGATCCTTCGGTGTACGCAGAAGCTCCCGGTCACCACAGGACAGGCGCACCAGATTGCCTCCCCATTCCGGACAAATCTCTGCCTGCCATTTCCCCCGGGCAATACTGACGGTATTTTTCATTCTTTACAGCTCCACAAATGTAATCTGATCTTTTTCCAAAGTCACTGTCCGGCAGCAGCCTGTTTCGTTGTTGGTATATGTAACCGTACCGGTTTCCTTGCCGCCGTTCCACACCGCCAGTCCCAGTTTCCCTGCCGGGGTACGGTATGCCTTCTGGAAAAATGCCTTGGAGGAAGCGGCAAAGCCATCCTCATCCACAAATTTTCCCTCATAGAAATAGTGGCTGTATGTTTTGCGCAAAGCGATCGCCTTTGCCATATGGGCAGTATAGTTGGGAATATCGTGGACGCTGCCCCAGCAACGGAATATAGACAGATCGTAAGCCAGACCGTAGATAAAGGTATGGTTTACATTGTCATACATATTCTCTTCGTCCAGCGCCATTGCCCGGTTGGTAATGGTCAGCTCCGGGAAGGTATACCGCACCATTTCGTGAGCATCGTTGCTCCGGGCTACCACCTTACCCGGCTGAATGATATCCATACTTTTGCCGAAGATATCCACGATATCTTCCTGAATGATCGCCCGTTCCTCACCGTACCGCTTTACATTCTCCCGCAGCTGCACATACCGTCCAGCCTTGGAGCAATAGGATTCATTGGGTTTTTTGTGATCGTGATTTTCCGCAAAGCAGAACAGAGGACGCTGTCCACCCAGATCGTAAAGTACGCCGTCACAGCCCAGCTCCAGGCAGTAATCGGCACTCTTTTTCATCTTCTCCTGCCAGGCATCCGAGCCGGGACAGGCTACATACATCGGCATAGGCTGGTTGTGGAACTTCCGGTATGTGCCGTCAGCAGCATAGGTCTCAGAAAATGCCACTTCCTCCCCCCAGATATCCCGGATGGTAACTGCATCGCCACCCTCCCGGGTATAGTACTCACTCTTCCGGTCAATAAGGCTGTAGCTTAAGAACATAATCAGCTTGCCGCCTTTGCTGTGGACATAGTCGATGCTCTTTTTCAGCTCCTCCTCGCCACCCTGCTCCGGATCCAGATAATAATCCGGCCACCGGCGGGCAAAGCCACCCCGTGTCCAGCCCAATACGAAGATGGTATCAATGCCTACCGCCTGGGCTTCGTCAAACATCCAGGGGATATCCTTATATGTAAAGTTAAACTCGCCGTTCTGGGGGCGGAAAATGCACCGAAGCCAGCCTTGGAATTCCTTTGTCCATTTAGGACTTTCCGGTGCCTGCCAGCCGCAAGCCGTTTCCATCCACCGGCGGTAGATCTTTGCGCCACCGTGCCAGTCACCCTCCAGCATTCCATAGACCACCGGATTGGAGTGATACACCTCACCTTTATTCAAAAACGGATACTGGGCAAAGCCCATCCGCAACGATTCCGTTGCCACAGTGCGCTCCACATGGAGGCAGATGATCCGGTTCTTTTCATCGTGATTGCCGATGTAAATACCTTCGTTTTCATTGCAGTAGCTGAACCATTGCATACTGCCAAAGCCGGGATAGGGCAGGTCCAGATCAGAATGCCGGTGGTCCGGACGCTCATACTTTTTCTTGAAGAAAACATTCTCCTTGAACATATCCGCGTGAAGAGGATCCATTACCTTGTAACCCAGCTTCCGGGGCCACATCAAATAATCCTCTTTGGGATTGCCATTCAGACTGCCCATACCGGAAATACCCGTCAGCTGCAGCTCCGCGATCATAACATCGGCATTGTTTTCAATATCCGCGATCATCTGCAGTTGGGCATCCTCCAAGGTAATTGTCAACTTCAAGTTGATATCCAGATGCCTTTCTTTGTAATACAGACCATTATATACAACCTGCATTTGATTTCCCGTCACAGATATCACAGGCTTCTGTTCAGCACAATGGATACTGCGCTCAAAATGCTCCCCTTCCTGAAAAATCAAGCGGAATGTTTCTCCGGGGGTTTTGCAATATTCGTGACCGTTAAATCCATTTACAATAGAGGTCACCAAGCCCTGTTCATTTATCGTATATGTCCAAAATCGGTTCTTCAGCGTATAATTCATTGCGATCCCTCCTAACAATTGATAAAGTCATTATATACCAAACAAAGCATAAACGCAATAAAAACAAAAAAATTTGAAGTTTACCAAGTGTACAGAGAACGATCCACCGGGATGTTCCCTGGATTTATTATTTCTTATTTGTTCTATATTCTTTATTCGTTAGTGAACAAAAAACGAAAACTAAGGCATTAAAGAATAAAGAAGAAATAATAAAAACGGTGTCCCTGCGGGACGATTGGAATAACGGACACCCGGGACGGGTGTCCCTACGGTCACGCATCAACATTAACGGGAAGTCGGATCGTAGCCATGTCGTTCTGTGAGCCAAGGAGTTGGAGA
>JAZQHW010000190.1:0-3452 GCA_045540795.1 Faecousia sp.
CCGGTTTTTCAATGGATCGGCGGATTAGAAGATAGGTGTCGGTATCGTAATAAAGGTTGCGGATGGTGGTTCTGCCGTAATTGTCCAGTTTCATATACGGCTGCATTGCCTTGAGCACGGTTTCCTTCTGCGCCTGTGTCAGCAGATACTTTAGTTCGTATCGCTTAAATACGGTTTGCACTGCCATAAAGAAACCTCCTGTACTGTGATGGACACATTGTACAGGAGGAAGCTTGAAGTTTTATTGAAGTTACAAATTCTTTACTTTTCCCGTGCCACAGGAAGACTGACGCGAAATTCTACAAGACCGTTATAGCAAAACACCTCGATATGACCGTGATGGGTATTTACGATCGCTTTGGCAATGGCAAGGCCCAGACCATAATGCTTATCTTCCCCGTTGCGGGCAGAATCCACGCGGTAGAAGCGCTCAAACAGCTGCTCTCGCTGCGGTGTGGGGATCTCATCGCCCTTATTGATTACGGAAAGTTCTACGATTCCACGATCCTTGGTTAAGCTTAGGCATACCTCACCTTCAACTTTGCTGTGGCGAATTGCGTTATCCAGCAAAATGGAGGTAAGCTGTTTCAGCTGCGCACTATTGCCTACAACCGCAATTTCGGGTGCGATATTGCTTTGTAGCGACAAACCTTGTTCAAAGGCGACACTTTCAAAGGGAAGCGCTTCACCGGAAACCAGGCGACTGAAATCAATATACTCCATCTGCGGTGTTACATTCTCGGTCCTGGCAAGGTCCAGCAGCTGACCCACCAGCATACCCATCCGCTCGTTTTCATACTGAATATTGGCAAGCCATTGATTGTCGCCGATCTGCCTGGATAAAAGCTCCGCATTGGCGCTGACCACGGAAACCGGGGTTTTCAGCTCGTGACCGGCATCGGAAATAAATTGCTTTTGCTTCCGATAGCTTTCTTCAAGGGGATTAACGATCCTCCTTGCAAGAAACACCGACAAGAAGAAGAACAAAACCAAAGCAACACCGCCGAAGATAAGTGTATAACGAAACAGCGTCATAGCACTTTCGTTCACAACGGTATTATCCATAAAAGCAACAAGGATATATCCGCCTTTATCAATCTTGTAAAACGCAAGGTTGTTTTCTGCTCCGGTATCCTTTCCGTCTTTTATGATTCGCTTCGCTAGGTGCTCCAAATCGGTATTGGAATATACTGTCGGTGGTTCGTTCTTTGTTGCGAGAATATCACCGTCATAGGAAACTGCAACTGAATAGAAAGTGGACAACTGAAACTTCGGTGATTCCGGATCAAAACCGGGCTTAACGCCGTGATTCCCACCGGGCAACGGTCGTCCGGAAGGAAATCCGTTTATAGATTGCGGAAGAATGTACATTTCTGCGTGCGCCTGAAGCATCTGTTCGTTTTGCTTTTTCATTTCAAAGTAACTGGATGCATAAATCACGCTGAGTGTACCTGACCACAACAGTACCAGAACGGACATAATAGCGGCAACGATCTTTCTTCTTGATTTCTTAAACATCGCTGCACCTCAATTCATATCCGATACCGCGCACCGCCTTGATCTCGGTTTTCGCTTCCACAAAACTGAGCTTTTTGCGGGTAAAAGACATATAGACTTCCACATTGTTATACTCGGCTTCGCTCTCAAATCCCCATATCTTCGCCGCAAGCTGTTCCCGGGTGAGGACCTGACCGCCGTTTGCAATGAAGTATTCCAAAATATGATATTCCTTTTCGCTAAGCCTTACGCTCTGTCCGTTTCTTGTACAGGATAGGGTGAGTGTGCTCATATCAAGGGCAAGATCACCGTAGGATAACACGCCGTCTGTTGCACCAAGGGTTCTTCTTCCCAATGCACGCAGACGTGCCAGCAGTTCCTTGGTCATAAAGGGTTTTGTTAAATAATCATCCGCACCGCTGTCAAGACCGGTAACCTTATCGTCCAGTTCCGCCTTTGCAGTGAGCATTAAGATCGGCGTGACAATTCCTTTGTTGCGGGCCTTTTTCGCAATCTCATAGCCGTTCATGCCCGGAAGCATAACATCCAGAATCACAATATCATAGATATTGCTTTCAATCGCCGCCAAGCCGTCAATGCCATTTGCAAAATGATCCACTTCATATTTTTCAAGACGCAGAATCTCACACAGTGCCTGCGCCATTCTTTTTTCATCTTCAACCAGCAGTATCCGCACAGGAACACCTCCAATCGTATCCATTATAGCACAAAACATTGAAAAAGCATTGAAAAAAGCAAATATGGTTTCTCTATTAATTACTATCTCCGGATCTTTCGGAAGCCTTTCTTTTTACTTCTGCGGTAATGGATGTAGTCATCACCTTTTGTTTTTTATCGGCACTGGGTTAACTATGTGGGGGTACGATCCCGCCCCAGCCGGTCACAAATAAATAATTTTAGAATAGGGTTGACACTACCCCCTGAAATGCGGAATGGGTGCAGGGATATTCCCTCCCCCCGCAACTGCACCTTAACGTCTAAAATGCGCTGTTCCAATTATCAACTACGTTACAGTCTCCAAGTTTTTTTATTATCGTCTTGTGCAATCCTAATCGATATGCTATAATACAGATTAAATTGGAGTAAGTATTGGCGCAGCAGCTAAAATGCCAAATACCAAAACCCTTAAAATACAAGAACAATTCAAAGGAGAATAGAGATAAAATGAAATTAGGTATCGGCGCTGAAGCTACCGATTCCATATTTCAATGTATCTCTACAAATGCCGATATAGCTTGATAAACACTAGGTTTTTCAACATCTTTAAAACACATAAGTCCACGCAACTCTATGCCTTCCAATGCAAAAATGGCGTAAAATTGGCGTAAAATGGCGTAGAGAAAATCAGCCGACAGCCTGGGAAAAAGTACATACTGCTACCAAAACAACACCCCGTCTTCGTACTTAACCGTACAAAAGCGGGGTGATAATTTTATCTAAATTTCAAGAACTGCTCCGCATAATTCCTGGCGCTTGTATTGCGTGTATAGACCACGTGGAATGGGTGTGGTTCTGTGATCCCATCCACAGCAAAGGTTCCGATTCCATTTTCTTTAGAGATTACAGATTGGTACATAAAGCTGATACCGATTCCACTGCCAACTAAAGCCTTGATTGAAACGAAGCTGCTTATGGAAATCTCTCTGTTAAAATCACTCAGTTCATAACCGGATGCTGTCAGCCGTTCTTCAAAAATGCGGCGCGTACCGGAGCCTTCTTCCCGGACGATAATCGTCTCCTTCAGCAAATCCTCGATTGTAACTTGTTTTCCAGATAACGGACTATTCTTGGCGCAGATCCCCACAAAGGGCTCCATCCGTAGCAAATAGGAATCGTACTTGGTTTTGCTGAACGTGCCTTCAATTACGGCAAAGTCCAGTTGATTCTCGTCGAGCATTTGCAGAAGATGCTTGGTGTTATCCACCACAAGGGAA
>JAZQHW010000191.1:0-12263 GCA_045540795.1 Faecousia sp.
ATATCTTTTTTGTAGCCCATAGACAGAAAAACCGACTTGTTTCGACAAGTCGGTTTTTCAACGAAATCCACCCTTTCGGATGGATTTCGTTTTCAGTTATATTTGCTTCGCAAGTGATATTGCCTTTGGCAGTTAATGGCAATTATTATAATTTAGGGACTGATTCACAGTTTTTGTTGACATTATTTTTGTAGTGTGTACAATGAATCATATATAAAATTACGGAGGGAACGATGGGAAATGAATGAGAGCACAAGAAATGCGATTCTTGCTCTGTTGGCAGGAACGGAAGCACCGGCACCGGAGATTCCCAACGGCATCCGTGCCAACCACACCTATGATTTCGTTGCGGATCCCTTTGCTTCCAACGGAAGCTTTACCTTTTTGGGTCATATCCCCGGGAAGTCCAGCCGGGATATTGCCGAATCTATGGTAGGCATCGGTTTTGAAACATTGGACCGGGACACCTTCGATCCCTTTCCCATTATTCCCATGCTGGGAAAAAGCGGTGTCAAGCACGCACGGTGTCAGACCGGGTGGATCAAATGTGAGAAAACACCCGGTGTTTACGATTTCGGCTGGCTGGATGCCATCGTGGATGCGCTGCTGGCAGAAAGCATCCAGCCCTGGTTCTCTGTGTCCTTCGGTAACCCGTTGTATACCCCCAATGACCGCTATGCTGCGCTTTGGGAAAAGTATACAGAAGCACGGAAAATGGAGATCCCGGGACACGCCCGGGGGTATGTGTCCGAGGTTCCGCTGCTCCACGGTGAGGAAGCTATGCAGGCATTTTTACGGTATGCCGCTGCCCTGGCAGAGCATTTCAAGGGTCGGGTCACCGTTTATGAGATATGGAATGAGCCGGAGCATTTCTGGCACTGTAACGGTGTGGACTATGCCGCTAAGGACGGTGCAGCTGCTCTTGCGAAAAACTATACCGAACTGGTACGGCGCACCGGCGAGGTCATCCGTCAGACGGACCCTCAGGCGAAGATTGCCGCAAACAGCTGCGGTATCGGCAATTCCTATATCAATGAGCTGGGCTATTGCGGTTTGGGCAACTACATCGATATTTATACCTATCATTATTACGGCAATACCCCGGAGCCATTGCTGGCAGCCAATCTGGCACAGCTTCGTGCCTGCCTGCAGGTGCCGGGAAAGGAACTGATCCTTTGGCAGGGGGAAAGCGGCAGAGCCAGCGGCAACAACACACTTCCTTCCTGCCCCAGTCAGTACAATCAAGCCAAGTATCTGGTGCGGCGGCTGGTAAGTGATGCGGCACAGGGAATTCCTATGTCCTCCATCTTTACAGCCAGTGATTTTAAGGGCTACTACGAGGACGGCAGTAATCAGCAGTTTGGTATGTTCACCGTTGGTGAAATTATGCCCAAGCTGGGCTACTATGTGCTGCAGGCTATGGCGGCATTGCTGGAGGGGGTTACACCGGACCCCCGTATTCTGGTGCAGTTTGGCGCACCCCCCAGAGTTTTTGAGGATACCTATGACTACCGCTTTGACGGTGCTGCCCTGCGGCGCAAGGGTGTGCCCCTGTTTGCTTTGTGGCGGGGCGGTAATAACGATATTCCCCATGCGCCGAAATACGGTGTGGTAAAGCTCCACACCCGGGCAGTGCCGGAGATCCGGGAGCTGATCGCCATCGATCCTGTACGCCGTAATGTATACAGGGTAAATATGCAGCTGCCGAAACAGCAGGATATTCGTCCTGCCATCATACTGAAGGATTTTCCGGTGACGGATTATCCTGTTCTGCTGACGGATCTCAGCATCTTTGAAGATTTTCTTGGGAGGCAATAAAAATGGAACTGATTTTGATGGACGATGCCCGGAAGGAAGCCTTTGCTTCCCAAATGCTGGAAATGCTTACAGAAAGTGACCGGGAGTTTATTCCGCCTTTGTCTTCCCGGAGCTCCACTACCCAAAAAGACCTTTCCGGGGGCGAATCCTCACCGGAGGGAATCAAACTGTATTTTGGGGAAATGAAAAAGCAGCAGATCCTGGGTGCCTTCGAGGAAGAACGGCTGCTGGGCTGGATCTCTTACCGTGAGAATTACACCAGCCCGGAAATTGGGGCGGACACCCTGCCCAATATTTATCTGTCCACCCTGGTCAGCCGCCCGGAGGCACGGGGAAGGGGCTTGACCCGGAGCTTGTATGATCATTTATTCCATACCCTGTGCCCGGACAGGAATGTATTTACCCGCACCTGGTCTACCAATGCTGCCCATATCCGCATTTTGGAAAAATTCGGCTTTACACTGCTGTGCCGGAAGGAAAATGACCGGGGTCCCGGAATCGATACGGTGTACTTCCGAAAAGATAAGGTTTTTTGATTTTTTACTGTGTTTTATATATTTCTTAACAAACAAAGGGAATCTGTTGACGGTTTTTTTGAAATCTACTATACTTAAGAAAAATGCCGTTTCCAAAGACGGAAAAGAAAGGGTGTTATTATTTATGCTTAATTGTGATGTCAGAAAGTACGGCGCTGTGGGTGACGGTGTGACCCTGAACACCAAGGCGATCCAGGCTGCCATTGATGATTGCTCTGCTCACGGCGGCGGTCAGGTGATCCTGGCAGAGGGCACCTATTTGTCCGGTCGTATCGATATGAAGTCCGGTGTGGATCTGCATATCGAACGGGACGCAGTGCTCCTGGGCTCCACCAATGTGGAGGATTTCCCTGAAGTGGTAACTGAGTTCTGGGATACCACCTATGCGCCCCGGTTCAATAAGCGCTGCTTTATTTATGCTGAAAACTGTGAGGATATTGCCATCACCGGTCGCGGTGCCATTGATTGCCAGGGACGTGCCTATGTGCGTCCTATGACGGAGGAGGAGATCCGGAACCGTCCCAGCAGGTCTTATCTGCGTCTGCCTATGCCTTTGCCTGAGGGCAGCGAGCCTTTGGACGAGTCCACCACAATGGTTGGCGCTGCGCCCCATCCTCTGGATCCCCGGAGTACCAGTCTGGCACCTGCCCGTGTGGTAATGTTTATGGGCTGTAAGAACCTGCTGGTGGAGGATGTGACTATGCGTAACCAGCCTGCCGGCTGGAGCTACTGGATCAGCGGCTGCTTCAATGTCCATTTCCACCGGGCGCAGATCCGTGCTGCTGTGGATATGCCCAACAATGACGGTATCCATATCAACTGCTGCACCGATGTAACCATTTCTGACTGCAACATCTCAACAGGTGATGACTGCATCGTGATCCGTGCCTATTCCGCACCAATGAAGAAGAATATGGTCTGCGAAAAGGTGGCGGTGACCAACTGCAATCTCACCAGCCACGCCTGCGCTGTCCGTGTAGGCTGGATCAATGACGGTGTGATCCGTAACTGCACCTTGTCCAATCTGAATATTACCGAGTCTGTTCGTGCACTGGTGATGTACCTGCCGGGTAATCCGGATCCCAGAAGAATGAGTGATGAGGGCTTTGAAGCGACCCATATTGAGAATATCACCTTCTCCAACATCACCATTGACCGGAACTATGACGAACCGGTGATGATCCATATTGCAGAGGACAATCTGTGCGATGCCATCCAGAATATCTATTTTGACAATATTCACGCATTTGCTGCCCAGATGCCTATGGTGAAGGGCAGACCGGATTGCCATCCCAGGAATATTTATTTCACCAACTGCCAGTTTACCCAGGTGCCTTATGAGCAGATCCCTACCATATTTGCTGCCAGAATGGCAGAATTTGGCAGAAAGCCGGGTCAGCCTGCGTTCCAAAGCGTAGACAATCTGGTGCTGCATAATACAACCTTTACAGTTCTTTAACGTGATAAGCATCCTGCTTTTCTTTCACGATACGATAAATTAAAATATTTTGATTTCTTACTGTGATTTTTTAATTTTTTAGGAAATGATGGATAATTGTTGACGGATTTTTAGAAATCAAGTATACTTGAATAAACTACCGCCTCCTGGGGTGGAAAAAGAAAGGGTGTTATGATTTATGCTTAATTGCGATATCAGAAAGTATGGTGCCGTTGGTGACGGCGTGACCCTGAATACCAAGGCGATCCAGGCTGCCATTGATGATTGCTCTGCCCACGGCGGCGGTCAGGTAATTCTGGCAGAGGGCACCTATTTGTCCGGTCGTATTGATCTGAAAAGCGGTGTGGATCTGCATATCGAACGGGATGCTGTGCTGCTGGGTTCTACCAATGTGGAGGATTTTCCGGAAGTAGTTACCGAATTCTGGGATACCGAGTATGCCCCCCGGTTTAATAAGCGCTGCTTTATCTATGCCGAGGACTGCGAGGATATTGCTATCACCGGTCGTGGTGCCATTGACTGCCAGGGTCGTGCTTATGTCCGTCCTATGACGGAGGAGGAGATCCGGAACCGTCCCACTATGTCTTATCTGCGGCTGCCTATGCCTCTGCCTGAGGGCAGTGAGCCTCTGGACGAATCCACTACGATGGTTGGCGCTGCTCCCCATCCCCTGGATCCCCGGAGCACCAGCCTGGCACCTGCCCGTGTTGTGATGATGATGGGCTGCAGAAACGTGCTGGTGGAGGATGTTACCATGCGCAATCAGCCTGCCGGCTGGAGCTACTGGGTCAGCGGCTGCTTCAATGTACATTTCCACCGGGCACAGATCCGTGCGGCTGTGGATATGCCCAACAATGACGGCATCCATATCAACTGCTGCTCCGATGTAACGGTTTCCGACTGCAACATCTCCACCGGTGATGACTGCATCGTTATCCGTGCCTACTCCGCACCTATGAAGAAGAATATGGTCTGCGAGAAGGTGGCGGTTACCAACTGCAACCTGACCAGCCACGCCTGTGCAGTCCGTGTGGGCTGGATCAATGACGGCGTGATCCGCAACTGTGCTTTGTCCAATCTGAACATTACCGAGTCTGCCAGTGCACTGGTGATGTACCTGCCCGGCAACCCGGATCCCAGAAGAATGAGTGATGAGGGCTTCGAAGCTACCCATATTGAGAACATCACCTTCTCCAACATCACCATTGACCGGAACTACGGCGCACCGGTGAGCATTCATATTGCAGAGGACAATCTGTGCGATGCCATTCAGAATATCTATTTTGATAATATTCACGCCTTTACTGCCCAGATGCCTACCGTAAAGGGTAGACCGGATTGCCATCCCAAGAATATCTACTTAACCAACTGCCAGTTCACTCAGGTACCTTATGACCAGATCCCCACCAAGTTCGCTGCCAGAATGGCAGAATTTGGAAGAAAGCAGGGTCAGCCTAAGTTCCAGTGTGTGGACAACCTGGTGCTGCATAATACAACATTTACAGTTTTATAAGACGCTGTAAAAAAAGCAGGATGTGTAAAAACATCCTGCTTTTTTCGTTGACTATGGGGTATATTTTGGTATAATGAAGGAAATGCAAAATAGGAGGAAGCTTTATGAAACTTTGTGACATTGCTGCCCGGATCGGTATTGAAAAGTACCCCGAGGCAATGGATGCCGTTTTTGAAAATCTGCCCGGGGACGATACCTCTGCCTGCGACCTTGCGGATATTGCGGCGCTGGAACAGGAATATGGTATCTACGGCAAGTATTATGATCTGGTGATGGAAACCGGTAAAGCCATCAACGAAGATCCGGACCGGAGCGCCTGGGTCAAAACTGCGGTGGCATTTTCCCGGCAGGATGAAACCAGCGTTTCTGCCAGAAGCATTCCTGTGCCGGTGGCAGACGGCACAGCGGTGACTGCCTTCCTGCCGGTCCATATCCTTGCTGCGCAGATCCGGGAGTCCATTGAACAGTACCGCCGCCGTGGCTTCAGCGAAGAGGAGATCCGGGGACTGAACCACACCTACCGGGGTGGTGTTGCAACGGTGGAGGCACAGACCGGTCAGCCGGGTCTTAACAAGCTGTATTACAGCTGGCAGAACCATTTCATCAAGGCAGAGATCTACAAAGCCGGCAGTATCCAGTTTGAGCGCCGTACTCTGCCCAACGCTGCGGTGTATTTGCGGAACAAAAATACAAAAGAAGTCATTGCGGTAATGAATACCGGTACCTTCCACGCCAGCGGCAGACAGCTGCTGGGTTCCCGTGGCTGCGAGGATCCGGAGGGGGCATTTAAGGCAACCTTTACCGAGGATGAAGATAACTATTACGGTCACCGTTCCTTAGGTCCCAGGGTGGAAACCACCTCCGGCACCTTCCCCAAGGCAGAGTGGGAGATCTTTGCCCGTCCCGGTGACAAGTGTATGAGCATCCACATCCCCAAGGGTGCGGATATCTCTCCGGAAACATTGGATGCTGCCTTCCGGGAAGGTCGCCGGACCTTGCAGGAGCGCTTTCCGGAGCACACCGGCAATATGATCTTCGCTTCCTCCTGGATCATCGACCCCAAGCTGGAGGAGCTGCTGGGACCCGATTCCAAGATCACGAAGCTGGGCAGGCGGTTTATCCGGTATCCCCAGCGCAGCGCCGGTATGCACATTTACGGCAATGTATTTAACAAGCGGTTGGAAGGTCAGCCCTATGAGGAGCTGCCGGAGGACACCAGCCTGATGCGGAAACTGAAGCAGCTTTATTTGGACGGCGGTTATATTTATGCATATGGCGGCTTGATCCCGGAATTTTAATGAGGTGAAAAATATGGAAGTATTATCTATTGGCAACAGCTTTTCCCAGGACGCTACCCGGTATCTGCACCAGATCGCAAGGTCTGCCGGCGTTGAACTGACAACGGTGAATCTGTATATTCCCGGCTGCCCCCTGGATCGGCATTACCGGAATATGCTCAGCCAGGAACGGGCATATACGCTGATGTTCAACGGGGAAAGCACCGGCTTTCCCATCAGCCTGGACGAGGCACTTTTGAACCGGGAGTGGGATGTGATCACTCTGCAGCAGCAGAGCGCCCGGAGCGCTGACTATAACACCTTCCAGCCCTACGGTATGGAGCTGTTTGACTATGTCAGAACCTGTGCTCCCAAGGCACGGATCCTGCTCCATCAGACCTGGCCTTTGGGCAGCGAGAATCCCCGGCTGGCAGCTGCCGGTTACGCAACGCCCCAGGAGATGTTCCAAAGCATTGAAGAAAACTATCAGCGTTTCCTGGCAGATGTGGGCGCAGACGGCTTGATCACCAGCGGTAAGCTGCTGATGACCCTTTTGGAAAAGGGCGTGGAATCTGTCCACCGGGATGGCTTGCACACCACAAAGGGTCTGGGACGGTATGCCCTGGGACTTCTGTGGTTTAAGACGCTCACCGGTAAGAGTGTAGCGGATATCCCCTTTGATGATTTTGATGAGCCGGTGTCCCCGGAAGAGGTGGCACTTGCCAAGGCTTGTGTAGAAAGCTTATAAATGAGGTGCAAGAGTTGAAGAAGCTACCCTTCCGCGCTTGGCTGCGTGCCTGTCTGCGCTTTTTTGTAAAATTACTGCCCCTGGCATCGGCATATTTCCTTGTGGAGGTATTCGCTGCGGCGGTGATCCAGCCGGAGGAGTATACCTGCCTCGCCTTTGGCGCTTTGTGGGCGGTGATCCTGGCTTCTGTGGTGCGGATGCTGCCTGCGTTGCCCGGTAAGATCCTGTTTGGCATTACCTATTATGTATATCTGTTCTGGTCTATGGCGCAGATGGGATACTACTGCGTGTTCCGCCGGATGCTTTGGATCAAGGATGCTTTCTTTGCCGGAGAGGGTGCTGCTTTCTTTGGGGATGTGCTGGCAGCGTTTCCCCCGCTGTGGTGGATCGGCGGTGTGCTGATGATCGCTTTGGGTGTATTTCTTATTTGGAAGTTCCCCAGGGGGGATAAGCATTTCCTGTCCAAGACGGTGCTGGCAGCTGTCATTGCCGCTTCTGTGGTGGGTCTGTGCCTGCTGCCGGAGGTGATCTTCCTGAAGGACCTGGGAATTTGGGGCACCCGTTCGGAGTATGCCCAGTCCTCCTCCTACCGGGCAACCTACAATACGATGTATGATGCCAAAAATGTCTATGATATTTGCGGCGTTTACCAGCTGGCATTTCGGGATATCTGGGTCCATCAGCTGTATCCGTTGACCCCGGCTTATCAGCAGGAGCTGAAAGCCCAGACCCAGGAGATCAACGATTATTTTAACAAGCGGGAGCCTGCCGGAGAAAATGAAATGACCGGCTTGTTTGCCGGTAAGCACGTGGTGCTGGTGCTGATGGAATCTATGGACGACTGGATGATCAATCAGACAGATACCCCCACCATCTATCAGATGATGAAAGAGGGGATCCAATTCACCAATTTCTACACCCCCGGCTACGGCACTGCCCGGACCATCAACTCCGAGTTCTGCGTCAACACCGGCATTTATCTGCCCACCACCGGTGATTATGTTTTTGACTATGTCACCAATGCCTTTAACCAGTCTATTGCCTCCCGGGCAGTGGCAAACGGTGCTACGGCAGAGGTGTTCCATTATAACTCACCGGACTTTTACAGCCGGGGTGTCTTTGAACCGGCAATGGGCTACAATGCCTATAACTGCTATGAGGACTATGAAACGGATAAGGACAGACTCTATGACGATTGCCTGCTGTTTGATATTCCGGAGCTGAACGATCTGTTCTTCCGGGAGGGCACCACCTTCAATACCATCATTACCCGTTCTGCCCATTTAAGCTATGTGTACAATGAAGTGCTCAGCCATTACGCTTTAAAGAAGTACCCGGAGTACAGGGGTATGTACGACAGCCAGGAGGAGGATTGCGCCCGGGTAAAGGCAAAGCTGGTGGATGATATGTTCGCCCGGCTGGTGGCAGAGCTGAAGGAGAAGGGTCGGTATGAGGACACGGTGATCATTGGTGTCACAGACCATTACACCTACGGCTATAAGGATCTGGGCGAGCTGATGGCACTGTCCAATGTGACGGAGGAGCTGCTGCTGGAAAAGACCCCTTGCTTCGTATGGAGTCCGGATTGCCCCACGGTTACGGTGGACAAGACCTTGAATACGGCAGATTTCCTGCCTACGATGCTGAATCTGCTGGGCTATGAAACTCCCTATCATTATTTGGGACAGGATGCCTTTGATCCTTCTTATGAGGGATATGCCCTGTTCCCCAACGGCAGCTGGATCAGTGACGGGGTTGCCTGTCAGGTCACTGCCGGTGGCGGTACGGTTATTTTGCAGAATCTGTATGACAAGGATGTTTCGGATGAATATCTGCAGCAGATGGCAGAACGCTCCCGGGAATTTATACGGATCAGTAATTTGTTGCTCACCGCGGATTATTATAAGAATATACAATAAAAAACAGGGACTGTTGCTTTGCAGCAGTCCCTGAAATTATGCGATTATCCATGCCCCTACAGTCACGCTCCAACATTCACAGGCGTAGGGGATGGGTTGCCCGTCCCGAAAAACCGGGCTTTGCGGAGGCGGAATGCCTCCCCTACGAGGGGAATGATGGTTTTTTGCATTGACAGTTGATGGCTTCCTTGACCCTCTGAAACGGTCAGGTGCTTTGGCGCATCAGGATGCGATAGCCAAGAATAGGCTTGGGATCGTACTCTGCACCATTTAAGTAGCGCAGCAACTCCCGGCAGGTGACTCTGCCCAGCTCCTCCGCGTCAAACTGCAGGGCAGAGATGGCAGGCTGATAGGTAGCAAGGGCATCACTGTCATACAAGGACGCAACCTGTACATCCTCCGGTACTTTCAGCCGGCGGCTGCTTAAGTGCGCCAGGATCCGCAGACAGATCTCATCGTCCATTGCCAAAAACCGCCGGACACCCTGGAACAGTAAGGTATCCACCGTTTTGGCGCAAAGGGCATCATTTTGCAGATTCATAACTACGTGCACCTGATCCTCCGGGATATTGCAGGTCGCCTGGGCTTTCCGGACACCGGCAAGACGGCTTTGATTGACGATGTAGTTTAAGTCATTGCCCAGGATCGCCACCGGACCGGTGCCGCTGTGGAGAAAGTCCATGGCAAAGGCACGGCAGCCACCCACCTGATCGTGGTCTGCCTCCACGGTTGCTTTGCCGTGGGTGGCAGGGGGGAGCTTGCCCATGGTGGCGAAGGGGATCTTTGCTTTCAGAAGAATGTCCACCAGCTTGTCATTTTCCACCGTTCGGGACAGGATCACGCCGTCCACCTTCCGGTTATCCAATGTCCGGAGGAGGGAAGCGGAGGAATCGTCTGTAGACAGGCATACCAGAATATTATAGTCCTGCAAAAAGGCTTCCTCGCAAATGGCACTCATACTTTGCCGCACATAGGGCAGATCCAGCTTGATAAAGGAACGGGGAATCACCAATGCCAGATTATAGGTGCGGCTTTCTGCCAGCGCCCGGGCAGCGGCATTGGGACGGTAGTTACATTCCTTGATGTATGCCAGCACACGCTCCCGGGTGCTGCTACTCAGCCGTCCTTTTCCGGAAATGGCACGGGATACGGTGGTTTTGGAGATCCCCAGGTGTCGGGCAATATCGTCAATGGTCAAATTCGTTTTTTGCTCCATAAATCTGCTTCTCCCTATAGAAATTTGAAACGGGATATGTTATAATATAAGAAACTGTGTGCGCAAATGCGCAACTTACTATACCAAACAATTGCGCAAATGTCAAGAAAATGCGCAACCAAGGAGGAACAGCTATGAGCAGAGCAGACGAGATTTATATTGCTACCTGCCGGGATATCCTGGAAAACGGCTTTTACGATACGGATTTGGAGGTGCGCCCTAAGTGGGAGGACGGCACCCCTGCCCACACGGTGAAAAAGTTCGGTGTGGTGAACCGTTATGATCTGCGGGAAGAGTTCCCCATTATGACCTTGCGGCGGAC
This sequence comes from Faecousia sp., assembly GCA_045540795.1. Lineage (GTDB taxonomy): Bacteria > Bacillota > Clostridia > Oscillospirales > Oscillospiraceae > Faecousia. Next base: position 10,809 of record JAZQHW010000191.1, read on the forward strand.
CTACTGGAAAAGCGCATTGGATGAGCTTCTGTGGATCTGGCAGAAGAAGTCCAACCGCATTGAAGATCTGGGCAGCCATGTATGGGACGAGTGGGCTGGCGAGGACGGCACCATCGGCAAGGCATACGGCTATCAGCTGGGCATCAAGCATCAGTATAAGGAAGGTATGTTTGACCAGGTGGATCGGGTGCTTTACGATCTGAAGCATAATCCCGCTTCTCGTCGGATCCTTACCAGTATCTACAATTTCCAGGATCTTCACGAAATGAATCTGTATCCCTGTGCCTATTCTATGACCTTTAATGTGTCCGGCAATACCCTCAACGCCATTTTGAATCAGCGGAGCCAGGATATGCTCACTGCCAATAACTGGAATGTGTGCCAGTATGCTATGCTTCTGATGATGGTTGCGCAGGTTTCCGGTTTGGAAGCCGGTGAGCTGGTCCATGTCATTGCAGACTGCCATATTTATGATCGGCATATTCCTGCGGTGAAGGATATGATCCAGAAGGCAGGCTTCCCCGCACCCAAGGTAAGCATTGACACCAGTGTCACGGATTTCTATGACTTCACCAAGGACAGCTTCAAGGTGGAGGATTATCAGTTCCATCCCTTTGACTTTGAGATCCCTATGGCAATCTGAGGAGGCAATATGGAGCTGATCGTTGCGGTTTATGATGACTGGGGTATCGGCAGGGACGGTACTCAGCCGGTGGCGCTGTCTGCGGACAGAAAGTTCTTCCGGGAGACTACCCGGGGGGCAATGGTGATCGTGGGACGGCGGACCATTGAAGATTTCCCCGGACAAAAGCCCTTGCCCGGACGGGTAAATGTGGCACTGACCCGGCAAAACCGGGAGATCCCCGGCTTTACTGTCTGCACAAGTCCGGAAGAAGCGGTGGCGCTGGCAGAAAGCGCTCCCCGGGCAATGGTCATTGGCGGTGGCAGTATTTACAGGCAAATGCTTCCGTATTGCGACACTGCCTATGTGACCAAGGTACACTGCACCCCGGAATCGGATACCTTTTTCTCTAATTTGGAGGAAGATCCCCGGTGGCGTTTGGCAGAGGTACTGCAAAAAGGAGAAGAAAACGGTGTGGCATATGAGATGTGCCTGTATCAGCGTGTAAAATAAAACCAAGAGAGAAAAGGTAGAAAATGACCAAAGAAAGAAATGCGGGAAAGATCATAGGGATCGTTCTTTTGTGCCTGCTGGGAGTTGCTCTGGTGGTGGGTGGTATTTTGGGATATCCCATCCTCAAGAGCCATATGGATAATGTCTACACATTGGAAATGGTGTATGAAGGACAGCGGGACATAACCATCGAATACGGTGAAAGCTATCAGGAGCCGGGTGTAACGGCTTGCTTTTCCGGCACCCATTTGCAAACAGAGCCGGTTCCGGTGGAGGTTACCGTCACCGGTGAAGTCGGAGGCCAAGCGGTCTTAGGAAGA
>JAZQHW010000192.1:0-3853 GCA_045540795.1 Faecousia sp.
GGCCTTGCGGTGCATTTTATTGTCCATTTTCTGCAGTATTGTCATAACGAAGAAAATGGCAAAGCCACCTGCCAAAGCAGCTTCATAGAAGCCGACACCCAAAGCAAGACCCACACCGGCTGCCGCCCAAAGACCGGCAGCGGTGGTCAGACCTTTGATCTGATTCCGGCGGGTAACAATGATGGTGCCGGCACCCAGAAAACCGATGCCGCTGACCACCTGAGCGCCAAGACGCACCGGATCACCGGTGCCGTAAACCTGGCAGACATACTGGTTGGTGAGCATGATCAGACAGGCACCCATACAGACGACCATATAGGTACGCAATCCGGCGGGGCGGTTTTTCATACCCCGTTCCAAACCAATAAGTCCGCCGATGATCACAGCGGCAACGATGCGTAATATTACCGCAAGATAGGTAACCTCCCGTAATTCCATAATCATAAGAAATTCTCCTTTATAAAATAGTTAATGTCCGGCAAGCCAGTCAGCTTCCCGGCTTTGGCAGCTGAATAACAGGATCTGTCTGGATGCTGCCTCCCGGTTCAGGATCTCCATTGCTGCCTGCATACGGGTATCATCGAAACGAACCAGTGCGTCATCCAGCACAAGGGGGGCGGTGGGGGTCAGTTCCCGGGCAACAGCAATGCGCAGGGAAAGATATAGCTGATCCACAGTACCTTCGCTGCGCCAAATGCTGGGCATCAGGGTGATCTCGTCAGCAGCACCGGCTTCCAACCGCAGATCCTCCCGGAGGGTCAGCCGGTTGTAACGGTCATTGGTCAGCTGGGCAAACAGGTCCTGCGCCTGCTGGGAGATCTTGGGAGCGAATTTTCGCTGCAGCTCGTTGGCAGCTTCCGTCAAAGTCTGCTGTGCGATGGTAATGGCTGCGTAGATATCTTCCAGAGAATCGATCCGCTTTTGTATTGCAGATAATTCCCGGACCAACGCTTCCTCCTGACCTAAGGCTTCCATTTGCCCCAAACACTGACCTTGCTGCAGCTGCAGCTGCCGGTGTTCACCTTGCAGCGCTCCTTGCATACGCAAGGTTTCCTCGCCGCTATAGGTGAGGGTATCGGTAAAGGCAGGGGGCGCTGCGGGCTTTGCCACAGCGGCAAGGGCTTCTGCGTGGGATTTGGAACGCAGATATTCTTTATGTGCTGCGGTAAGACGGTCATAGGTAGTTAGCGTTTCCCGCCAGCCTTCCAGGCAATCTTCCAATGCAGCGCCTTGGGTGAAGTAGGCAATATTCTCTTCCAGGTCTGCAAGACGGGCTGCGTGTGCCTCTTTCCGGGCAGTATAATCGGCATACTGGCCGTCATATTGACTGACGGATGCCACATATGCCCGGGCAGCCGGTACCCATTCCTCCGGAGAAAGATCACCGTAACGGATACGCACGGCTTCTCTTTCTTTTGATTGCTGCTGCTTGTTCCGGATACCGATAATGAAGCACAGAACTGCCAAAACCAAAAGTGCCGGTGCCACCCAGGGCACAAAGAATAAAACCACCAGTGCCGCAAGAATACAAAGGATACCCAAAATTCCGGGGATGGGGGATACCGGCTTGATAAGCATTTGCAGTGCCCCATAATCATCGGTAGTCTGTTGTAATGCCTGTTCCGGTGACAGGGAGGCGAAGGGCGCCGGCGGTTCCGGCTTTACCGGACATTCCGGCAGTATTTCCGAATCCAGCGTATCCTGCTGCAAACGCAACTGCTCTAATTGTAAGATCTGCTCTTCTGCAGTTTCCCGGGCGGGAAGTGTGTTGCAGAGCGCTTGCAGCTGCAAATATTGGCTTTCTGCCTGCTTGCAGGCATCGGCAGCTTCTGCTACCCGTTGGGTATCTGCCTGGGCTGCTTCATATGCCAGGGCAGCCCGGTGATTGTCCAAAAGCCGCAGCTGCTCTTCAACGGCTGATTGCCGCTGGGTGATCCCTTCAATTTGTGCCTGCAACCGGTGCAGTTGATTTAGTTTGTTTTGAAGGCTGTCCCGTTGCGCTTCTGCCTGGGGCAGAGCACCGGTGCGGTTGTGGCGGCAACGGTTTTTCAGGTCCTTCAGCTTTTGTGCCAATGCGTCGCTGGCACCGCTTTCGTCACCGGTGGGGAGCAATGCATTCAGCCGGCGGCGGAGAGCATCGTCCTCGGTAACCGGCAGATCCGTTTGCCGGATAAAACCGGCACGGGTAAATACGTTTTTTTCTACCCCTAACAGCATTTGTCCGCAGTTGGCAGCAGTCAGCTCCGGCACCGGCAGACCGGTGCCGGTTTCGTAGGCTTTGAAATCGCCAAAGACAGAACGACCTTTGGTGCGCCGTTCGATGGTAATATCCCGCCCGTTCCAGGAAAGATCCATTCTTCCGGACATAGGACTTCCGGACCAGGGGGCGTAACGCTCCTTGTCCGCCAAAGAGGTTTGGGTGGTGCGTTCCCGGGTATCGATGCCGTAAAGCATTGCCACAAGGAAGGCACACCAGGTGCTTTTACCCCATTCGTTGGGGGCGTGGATCACATTCAGACCCGGTTGTAAGGTCAGGGTCTGCTGCTCCAGTTTGCCGAAGGTGGCAGTCATAGAATAGATCCTCACGGCAGAACCACCTCCTGTCCGTCCAGCAGTGCCCGGGAGATCTCGGCAGCCAGCCGGATGTGCTTTTTATTTTCTCCTTCGGCGGCAGTGAAAGCTTCCTGCAGCCGTCCGAAGTACATACCCTCGAAGGTGTCCTCTCCGGCGCTGCTCCAAATATCCACCGGGGGCGTGGTTTTATCCCGGAGCTCCAGATAAGGAAACTGGGGATATGCCTGACGCAAAGCGGTCAGATCCGGTGCGTTTCTGGCACCGGTAAAGGTGATCCGGTAAAAATCTTCGTTACCTACCGGGGGCAGCTTTTCTTCCAATTCTGACTCCAGGTGGATCTCATAATCGTAAAATCGGGGACCGGATAAGGGAATGAACTGTGTCGTGATATCTTGATCCACAGTAACCAAAAGGACACCCTTTTCCTCCAGCTCATCATAGCCTCTGCCCACAGGGCAGCCGGGCCAGGCGCAAAGGGTCTTGCCGGCAGTCAGCTGACCGCCCTTATGAATGTGTCCTAATGCCAGATACTGAAGACCGGAATCGGCGATCTGCTGGCTGGTAATGGGACAGTAGGGAGAACGCACCTGGGTAGGATCTGCGTGGAGAATACCGATTTTGTGTTGCTCCGGATGGTTGGCGGTAAAGTCAGCCAGCAGGGGAGGACAATCCATTTGGATATAACCGGCACCGTAGATCCGGCAGTCCAAAGAGGGGACTGGTACAGACTCTATGGCAGGATGGGTGAAAATATGTACGTTTTCCGGCCAGGTGGTGGAAAGCCAGGGACTGTCCGGTCCTACAAAATCGTGGTTACCCGGGGTGATGAATACCGGAACGGTAACTTCTTCCAATGCGTTTTTTACAATACGCAAAGTGTCGGCAGAATAGCTGCCGTCAAAAAGGTCACCGGAAAGGAGCAGGAGGTCGCATTGCTCCTTGCGGCAAAGCGCCGCCACCTGTCCGGGAATGGACAAAAGTGCATTGCGCAGCACCAGACTTTGGGCAGGGTCCCGGAAAAGCAGGGGAGAGTCCAGATGCCAGTCTGCACTGTGGAGAATTTTAATCATTCAGATCCACCCTTTCAACACTGCGGCAAAGTCCTGTTTCTGTGTCAACGGTAAACAGTACCGCCTCCAGTTTTGTAGGACCTTCCGCCCAGCGATAGCGTTCCGGCAGATCGCCCCGGAACTTGGCAATGGAGAGTCTAGGCTGGATACCCAGAACGGAATACCTGGGACCGGTCATACCCAGATCCGTTACGTAGCCGGTGCCTTTG
>JAZQHW010000193.1:0-6493 GCA_045540795.1 Faecousia sp.
CTTGCCCTTGGGGGTGAACACAAACACCTCATCATCGAACATATCGATCTTGAGGGAGTTAACATAATCTTCTGCGTCGGTATCCTGCTGGCTTTCCAGCAGACGGCGAACCCACTCGAAGTCCTTTTCGTTGCCGGTACCGGCGCCCTGCTTGTATTTCCAGTGGGCAGCAATACCGTATTCGGCAGTTTCGTGCATTTGCCAGGTGCGGATCTGCACCTCAAAGGGAATACCCTGAGTGCCGATGACGGTGGTGTGTAGACTCTGGTACATATTGGGCTTGGGGGTGGAGATATAGTCCTTAAACCGCCCGGGCACCAGATTAAACAGGTCGTGGATGTGACCTAAGACATTGTAGCAGTCGGGAATGGTATCCACCACCACCCGGAAAGCGTAAATATCATAAAGCTCGTCCAGGGATTTGTCCTGGGCATTCATTTTCCGGTAAATGGAGTAGACGTGTTTGATCCGCCCGTAGGTTTCATTGTGGATCCCCATATCGGTAAGACGGTTGGTGATCCGTTCCCGGATGGTGTTCATAAATGCCTCATCGTGATCCTTCCGTGCCTTCAGATAGGACATAATGTCGTCATAGCCGGCAGGATCCAAATACCGCAGGGAAAGGTCTTCCAGCTCCCATTTGATCTTTTGCATACCAAGGCGGTGTGCCAAAGGGGCGTAGATATCCATAGTTTCCCGGCATTTGATGATCTGCTTGGCGCTGGACTGATACTGCATCGTCCGCATATTATGCAGCCGGTCGGCAATCTTGATCAGTACAACCCGAATGTCCTTGGACATTGCCATAAACATTTTTCGCAGATTTTCCATTTGCTGCTCTTCGGAGCTGGAGAAGTTGGCACGGGTCAGCTTGGTGACACCCTCCACCAGAAGTGCCACAGTTTCACCGAACTGTTTTTCAATGTCATCGTGGGAGGCATCGGTGTCCTCAATGCAATCGTGGAGCAGAGCACCCAAAATGGCATCGGTGTCCAGTCCCATTTCCGCTACGATCTCCGCAACGGCAAGGGGGTGGATGATATAGGGAGAACCGTCTTTCCGCTTTTGTTCCTTATGCTTGTCCTCGGCATAGCGAATGGCTTGTTCGATAAGGGTCATATCCTTGCCGGGCATATAGGTTTCCAAAGTACGGTATAAAGATTCGTAATGATCAGAAAAACTTTCCATAGTTATTCGCTCTCTTTCAAAGCACAAAGGCGCTGCATTGTCCGGCTGGCGTTCAGGTCGGTCTTGCCTTCAGCGGGCAGCAGACGAATGGTAAGATTTTTATGTTCCCGGGTGAACTCGATCAGTCCCACATCGGCAAAGATATCCAGACATACCATCATAGTGCCCAGACACAGGGGAAGCTGCGTCCAGCGGACGATCTTCCGGCACAGACAGACGGGGGCTTCTTCGATATAACCGCCGGGGATGGCAGCCAGGTACTTCCAAACCTGTACCAGGGTATCCCGGTCAGGCAACAGGGCAGAAGCTTTTGCAGGTGTGATGGTGTTATTACAGAAAGCACGGTAGCCTGCAACGTCCACAGAGCATTCTGCCTTGCAGGAAGGGCGGATGTCTTGGATGTTCATTTGTACAGACCGTTCGCCCCGATACTCGTTAATTTGGGGAATGAAGGCGATATCCACCGTATCCCCCGGTGCGATGGAAGCGGATTTTGCATTGGCAGAGAACCAGATGCCCTGGATCATATGTCTGCCTGCATGGAGTCGCAGACGCATATGCCTGCCGTTACCCACCTGCAGAATGCTGTCAATTACAGCGTCCCGGAGCACCAGCACCGGCTTGGGACAGCCACTGCCGCACGGCTCCAGCCGTTCCAGAGAGTCCACGTTGGCAACGGTGAGCATTTCCGGACCTACGGCACAGTCCACATCCAAAACCGTCCGGGGCGTATCGTCGGAGTAGAATTCTCCTGCCAGGCGGCAGATGGCTTCCCGGAAGGGGGCTATATTTTGCCGGCGAATAGTGAAGCCGGCAGCCAGCTCGTGTCCGCCGTAGCTTTCCAACAGATGGGAAAGGGAGGTCAGAGAAGAAAACAGATTAAAGCCGCCATAGCTCCGGGAGCTGGCTTTGCCGTGCTCTCCGTCCAGACAAATCAGAAATGCGGGGCAGCAGTATTCCTCTGCAATGCGGCTGGCAACAATGCCAACAACACCCTGATGCCAGCTCTCCTCTGCCAAAACAATGGCATCCGGAAGTTGTCCCTTGGGGAGCATTTCCGCAGCCTGCTGATAGATTTCAGATTCCACAGCCTGCCGTTCCCGGTTCAGCTCGCACAAAGCTTTGGCGAAGGCTTCTGCCCGGGCAGGATCCCGGGTAAGGAACAATCCCACTGCCAGGTCGATCTGTCCCATTCGCCCTGCGGCATTGATCCGGGGAGCAATGCTGTAGCCCACGGAAGAGGCAGATAAGTGTTCTTTTTCACAGCCGGCTTCTTTCATCAGTGCCAGCACACCGGGGCGGTGAGAGTTTCGCAGCGCATCCAGTCCCTTTGTGACAAAGACACGGTTTTCACCCCGCAGGGGCATCACATCTGCAACAGTACCTAAGCATACCAGATCGGCATAATTGGCAAGAGCTGCTTCCTGACTGCCACACAGGGCGGCTGCCAGCTTGAAGGCAACACCCACACCGGAAAGATCCTTGTGGGGATAGCTGCAGTCTGTGCGGTGGGGGTTCACCACCGCCTCTGCCTCCGGCAGGGTGTCCTTGCATTCGTGATGATCGGTGATCACCAGATCGATCCCCAGCTGATGGCACAAAGAAGCCTCTTCGATGGCAGTAATACCACAGTCCACAGTGATGATCAGCTTCACACCTTCACTGTGGAGCTGGTGGATGGCGATGGGGTTCAGACCGTAGCCTTCTTCCAGCCGTCCCGGTATGTAGGGAATGCAGTTGGCACCCTCTTTTCGTAAAAATTCCGTCAGCAGACATGTGGCGGTAATGCCGTCCACATCGTAGTCACCAAAGACGGCAATTTTTTCTTTCCGGCAGAGGGCAAGGCGTACCCGCTCCACCGCCCGGTCCATATCCCGCAGGCAGTAGGGGTCCGGCAGAGGACCGGGACAGTCCAATATTTGGGTGACTTTTTTGGGATCGTTATATCCCCGGGCAGCTAACACCATAGCTGTCAGGGGCGCAAAACCGCCTGCTACCAGGGTGTTTACCGCATCCGGCAATGGCTGCCGGATATTCCAGATTCCGTATTTCAAAGCATAACACATCCAATTATATCATTTTCTCATATTGTACCAAACATTTACCCAATACACAACATTTTTTTTCGGGAAACCGTCAAAAAAAGGAATACGGTGTATTGCAGATAATGCAATACACCGTATTGGTAAGGCTTATAGAGAATCAGGAAACCACATCCACGATCACGTTGGATTGGTCAAAGACAAGCTTCATACTTTCCTGCGCAATAACTTTTTCTGCGGTGGCTTTGTCCTTGGCGAGATAAAGTGTTGCTTTAGTACCCTTCACAAGTGTCAGCTGACAGAAGCCGTTTTGTACTTCTGTGCAGGCGGTAAAATCATTGGGATGGGGGTTGAGATAGGTTACATCGTCTGTCCAGGGCTCGAAAGGCGGGGTTAGGTAACCGGGTGCTTTTTCTTTGACAGTATAGCCGCCGGCGGTGAACTGGGCTTCCAGCATTTCTGTGAACTGACCCTGAATGAATTCCGCAGTACCCTGGGGGAACTTGGTGATCCGTGCCTCGTAAGCATTAAAGGGGAATGCGTAGGGGGTAGGCAGATAGCCCAGAGATCTGTTGGAACAGGAAGCGAAGAAGGTCATGGGGAATTTGGAAGCTTCCCGTACAGCCATAGCATTGGTGTCAAAGATCTCAAAGGGGGCGGTAACACAGGCAAAGTCACCCATCGAAAAAGCATACAGGGGTGCTTCCACAGGCTGACTATTTTTGTTGTTCATAGTCTGAATATTTTCTGTGACCTGCAGATTGGCAAGAGTAGCGGGGGTGAAATTTTCAGCAGCCTTCACCACTTCCTGGGCTAACAGTCGTCCCAGCTCTTCATAGGTTTCGTGAGCCAGCTCACCGTCGATCTGTGACCAGTTGTTCACATTTCCGGAACCGCTGAGAATGAACATCGAATGGCAGTCCAATGCTTTTTCCACCTCTTCCCGGAGTACACCGGGATAGTTGGAGCTGGCGGTGGTATAGGGGTAAGGTGCTATTCCTGGGGGGTGACCTGCCCAGTTGATCATTACGACATCCTTTGCCTCTTCCCGGGTGAACCGGACTACCTGCAGCAGATTGTCAGAAACGGTAGTGTGTCCTACAACGCGTTTTTTGTTCTCCGCATTGCCAACACCTTCTCCTAAGTAGGATCCGTCGTTGAGCAGGTAATGGCGCACACAGTTGATCCGCTCCGGACGGGAGAAGGTTTGCTCCATCTGAGCAGGTGCCAGGTCAGCCAAAGCATCCTTGGCAGCTTGCACGGATTGCTGGATAAAGAATTCGTTGTAGGTAGGAATGTTGGGGTGGGTTGTTGCCTTGAGGGCAGGGCTGCTGTGAGAGTGGGATGCGGTAAAGAGAATGTGGTCTACAGGGATCTTGGTCTCTTCGCTGATTCTTTCCCGGACAGCAGGAAATACAGAATCAACGCAGTTACTGATGTCGATTGCCAGCAGAAGGAGCGTTTCTCCGTCTGTGTCGGCAAAGGCAGTGCAGGTGACATAGAGCTTTTGAGAAACCATTGTGGAAATACGCTCCATTTCATCGCCGTAACCGCCAAGGGGAACCGGCTTCTCCGGGGAGATGTCTGCCTTTCCGTAGCCAATACGGAAGCTGTCGGAGCCGGTTTTCGCAGGCTCACCGCCGCCACCGCAGCCAACGAGTAAGGTGGCTACCAGCAGAAGGCAAAGAAAAATACGGATAAACTGTTTCATTATTACACCTCTCGTTTTTATATTTTTACTTATGTAAACTAGCAGAAATTCCATAGTGCTATTTTGTATTATACTGTAATAAGATATAAAAAACTACACTAACTACAGTAAAAAAACAATGATTTTTATCACTATTAAAAATATAGGACGGAAAGTGTTTTTGAAAGAAAGCTTTATTTTCAGCTTTATAATTCTCAGGAAGCAGGCTTCAAAGAAGCACTGGGGGTGTTTAATTCTTCAGAGGGGTCATTTTGCCGGGTGTGCTCATAAGTCAAAGAACCGTCCTTGTCGGCGGCAACGTGGATGTAGCCGTTAATCAGATCATAAAGCAGGTTGATGTTCATTCCGGCAAAAATTTTCCGCAGGTTGGCAGGAATGGGCACACGACCCATTGCCACTGCCAGCTCCGGACTGGCGGCAGCCAGGAATGCGGTGGAGCTGGAAGTGCCGTGACCGTGGTGAGGGACTTTCAAAAAGTCCACATCCAACAGTTCTGGCTTGTTCATCTTCATCATAAAGTCTTCACCGGCATAGTAAAGGTCAGCGGCAAACAGGGATGAGTGCTCCTGATAATCAAAACGGACAACGATGGACTTGTCGTTGATATCGCCGCTGGCAACTTCAAAAGTGCTGGTGCCGATCATAGGCCAAAGGACTTGCATTGTGACATCCCCGAACTGCAAAACATCGCCCTGCTCTACGATTTCCAGAGGAATATTCCGTTCTTCACAAACAATATCCACCAGCCTGTTCTTTTCATTGCTGGTAGTAGGACTGCCCCGGTGATACACCTGGCTGATGCCGATCTTTCCCAGCACACCTTCTTCAATATTTGCCTCTGCGAACACGCCGTTCTGGTGGTCGCTATGGGGATGGGATACCAGCATATAGTCCAAATGAGTAATGCCCATTTGCTGGAGATTTCTCACCAGTACAGGACCGTAGTTAGTGGGACCGCCGTCGATGAGCATTGTCTTGCCGTCGGGGAAGACCACAAGGCAGCTATCGCCCCATTTATCCACATTTTGTTGATTTAAGCTGATGTGGATGCCTTCGCCTGCCATAAAGTAGTAGTGTATCTTGCCGTCAGCCTTTGCTTTTTCCACTACATTTTCCGTCCAGGGACACAGGTAGGGACTGTAGTCCACAGCAGGCTCTGTGGGGGCGGTGGTGGCTTCTGTAGTGGTGGCAGGTGTTTCCACCGGCGCATTGCAGGCACACAGACCCAGAAGCATAGCCAAAGTAATCAAAAGGATCAGTCGCTTTTTCATAGGTATTAACCTCCAACTGTTTTCTTTTTTATACTTTATCAAATAATAATCCAATGCGCAACAAATTTTTAAGCGCCCCGGAATAATATGACAGAGGTCAAAGGAGCCGCAAAGACGAAGAAAACGATCTCGTCGGCGTACAGATGGTACGGTAGAGATCGTTTTCTGAAGTAAGTCAAATGCCTTGCGAAGCATCCCTTTTTCATTTTTAATGTATAAAACAGTTTTGTAATTTTATATAACTCAAGATATAGAAAAGCTGTAAATCGTTAAACTTGCGT
>JAZQHW010000194.1:0-10099 GCA_045540795.1 Faecousia sp.
AGGCTTCTCCGGAAGCTCCTCCTGGAGAATCTCTGCCTCCTGGGCGATCTGTCTTGCCCGCTGGGCAACCACATTCACCAACAGGTAACGGCTCTCCACATTTTTCAGTAAATCAGCAACAGGGGGGTAAAGCATATTTCAATTCCTCCAATAATTAATTTTCTTAGCCTTGTTTGTCATTCACTATATCCAGGATCCGCCGGGCGCAGTCTTCCACCCAGTCATTGATCACTACATAGTCATATTTTTTGCTCTGCTCCATTTCCCAGCGAACACGCTCCAGCCGGACACGGATCTGCTCCTCAGAGGTATCACCTCTGCTTCTGAGCCGCCGTTCCAGTTCCTCCAAAGAAGGAGGCGCAATAAAGATCAGCACCGCATCCTCCCAGGCTTTGCGAACATTGAAAGCGCCATTGGGTTCGATATCCAAAAACACACTGCCCACTTCCAGCTTCTCTTCCAGCTGCGCCCTGGGTGTTCCGTAGCAGTTGTCCATATGGGCATCATACTCCAGAAAAGCATTCTTTTGGATCATATCCTGAAAGGTTTCATTGGATACAAAATAGTAGTGCACACCGTCTACTTCTCCGGGTCTGGGTTCCCGGGTAGTAGCGGAAACAGAGAACTGCAGATCCGGACGGATCTTCCTTACAGCAGTCAGCACGGTGCTTTTTCCCACACCGGAGGCACCGGATATTACGAATAATTTACCTCTGCTCATTGGCTCTCCTCCATATCCGTCAGAACTTGTCCGTCAATGCGACCGGCAATGACCTGAGTGGCAAGTCCGGACAGGATCACATGGTCAGTATCCATCAGCAGCACCGCCTTCGTCTTGCGACCATAGGATGCATCGATGAGCATTCCCCGCTCCCGTGCCTCCTGGACCACACGCTTAATGGGGGCAGAATCCGGATCTACAACCGCCAAAATACGGCTTGCCGCCACAACACTGCCAAAACCTATATTGATCAGCTTCATAACTTCACCTTACTCAATATTCTGGGTCTGTTCCCGGATCTTCTCCAGCTCTGCCTTAATATCCACCACAATCCGGGCAAGCTTTACATCCGTGCACTTGGAGCCGATGGTATTTGCCTCCCGGTTCATTTCCTGGAGCAGGAAGTCCAGCTTTCTGCCTACTGCGCCACCGGTAGTAAGCATTGTGTTCATCTGCTCCAAATGGCTGCGCAGACGGACCGTTTCTTCGTCCACTGCCACTTTATCCGCAAAGATCGCTGCTTCTGTCAGGATCCGGCTCTCATCGATTGCCGTATTGGCAAGAACCTCCTGGAGCTTGGCTTCCAGCCGTGCCCGGTAATCTGCCACCGTTTGTCCATTGCCGGCTTCCACCTGAGCAACGAAGCCCAGAATCGTTTCTCCCCGGGTCCGCAGATCCCGGTCCAGCGCCTGTCCTTCTGTTGTGCGCATTGCATTGTAGCTTTCCAGAGCCTTATTAACAACCCGCATCAAATCCGCAAGAAGCTGCTCTTCATCCACTTCCGGACGCTCCACCAGGAACACCTCCGGCAAGCGGGATACGGTGGAAACGCTGATATCATCCCGGACACCGTACTCTGTCACCATCTGCTGCATAGCAGACAGATAACCCTTCAGCACCGATTCGTTCAGGCTTACCTGTACATCCTCGCCACCTTCGGTATGCAGGGAAATAAAAACATCCACCTTACCTCTGGAAACAGCAGCCTTAACTGCCTGCTTCACAGCATCCTCACCGAAGGAAAGGATCCGGGGCAGCCGAACGGAACAATCCAAATACCGATTGTTCACCGAACGAACCTCCACTGTAAATTCTCTTCCGTTGACTGTTTCAACCGCCCGGCCGTAGCCGGTCATACTTTTAATCAAGGTCATTATCCCCTTTTTCCGTAAAATCAGAATCTCTGCCAAAGCCTACAACGGTGTAGACTGTTTTTTGTTTTTTTACCACAAGCCGGTCATAGGCAGCGGCAATGCCGATTCCTAAGGCAAACGCCAGGATCCCGCCTGCTGCGCCGGACTGCCAAAGACTGTGGAACAGAAAGTACCCTGCAAAGAACAGCATCACCGGCAGTACATACAGTACCGCAGCCGCTGCCAGCACCGGGGCAGAATCGGTACCGATCCGCACGATCTGTCCCGGCTGCACGCCCAAAGGGTCCCGGGCAGTCAGTACCATTTCCTGCTTCACCGCACCGCAACCGGAGCATTTGTGACAATCCCCGGAGCAGGCACTTTCCCGAATATGGACTACCTGTACTGTACCGTCAGTATTGCGCTTCTGTACTCTAACCAGCTGCTCCATTCTCCGTTCCTTCTGCCGACTTCTCCCGCAAGGTTGCGGTTACATTATAAGCGCCCATTGCGCCGATGCCTTCATCCTTGATAATGATCTCCGCTTTCACCGCAGCGGTGCCCGGCTGCATATTCTTACAGTTCACCGTGACCGTGATATCCTCCTCAGTCAATGCCTCCACCTGCTGCTTGGGGCCCCGGACCGTAATGTCCAGCACCTGGGTAATCAGCTCCACTTCCATACCCTGGGGCACATTCACCGCCTGAATATCGCTGATAGAGAACTTGCGGATGTCAAGATCCGGGAACCGGATATCCACCGTCACTTCTGCTACACCGGTTTCGTTGGTAACGCCTTCCGGAAGCTTGATGGGGAATTTCATAACACCGTCTTCCAGCACTTCCGCCAGATTGACAGTACCCACATCCAGTTTTTCAATACCTTCCAGCAGACTGTCACTTCCGGAGATCCGAATGGTTTCATAATCCTGTGTGATCGACGTAGTATCCTTGGTAGCGCCACCACCATCTACGATCTCCACAACCAGTGCGATCTCCTTCACCCGGACGATCCGCAGACTCAGAGAAACTGCCTCTACATCGGTAGTCACCAGGCTGGCATCTACAGGCTTACCGTCTTTATCACAAAGGGTGTAAGGGAACACACCGTCGATCTTCTCCATTTTGCCTTCCAGATCCACATCCAAGCAAGCTGCTGTGATCCGATCTGTCACGGACTTAGGTCCGGTGATGTTCACCGTGGTAAAATCCAGAGTGACGTTGTCCTTATCCGCCATAAAGTTCTCCGGCAGATTGCCGCTATAGCGAACTTCCACAGGCACTGCCTTGGTATTCCTTTCCTCCACTGTGACCTTCACAGTAGAAGGGCTTTGGGTGAGAACTTTAATATCGGAGGTAGTAATATCTCCGGGGTAGTTGGGGGTAAACCGCAGGGTATGGGTGCCTGCGTCGTAAATTTTGGAAACATCCGCAGTGAGTGTGATGTTGGCACTGTTAAGAGCATCCAGATCCACACGGTTGCCTTCCAAATGCAGCGCAACCGTAGATATCTCCTTATTGGTGATCATCAATCCCCGTTCGTGAAGGGCAGCCTCACCGGAGAGGACCACCTGCACATCCCTAAACTGCTTATCGGAATTAGGGCTGATCACAGTTACCACATAGGTCCATAAAGCGAAGGACAGAACCAATGCCAACAGGCCTGTAAAGAGCTTACTTTTCATCTCCATCCTTCTCCTTTGCTTTGATTTTCAGCTTCTGCAGAAGCTTGATCTTCTCCTTGGGCTGATCTTCTCCGGGGCACAGCTCATTACGCAGCAGCTGCTCCAGGGTCTGTGATGCCAGATGCCGCTTGAGCATACCGCCTACCGCCACAGAAATGGCGCCGGTCTCCTCAGAAACGATCACCACCACCGCGTCAGAAGCTTCACTCATACCCACTGCTGCCCGGTGACGGGTGCCCAGATCCACACTGAGGCGATCTGTTTCAGAAAGGGGCAGAACGCAGCCTGCGGCAGCCACCCGTCCGCCACGGACGATCATAGCGCCATCGTGAAGCGCTGCCTTGGGGAAGAATACATTCCGGATCAGGGCATCGGACACCTGGGCATCCAATACCGTACCGGTCTTAAAATACTCATCTAACGGTGTACGCCGTTCGAATACGATCAGAGCACCCACGTGGTCACGGCTCATATTCTCGCACGCCTTCACCGTATGGGTGATCACGGTGGTCATTGTTTCACTGGTCTTATGCACACCGAAAAATTCCTTAAACTTGATACTGGTCACCCGGTCCAGCATGCGCCGCAGCTCCGGCTGGAACAGCACAACGATGGCTACCAAGCCGATCGCCAAAAACTGGCTGATGATAAAGTTCAGGGTGTACATTTCAAAAAACTCTGTCAGCCAAAACAGCACCATCACCGCTACCACAGTAATTGCTAGACGGGTCGCACCGGAGGATCGGAAAATCGGGAGTAATTTATAAAACAAAAACGCGACAACAATAATATCCAAATAGTCCGACCATTGCATTGCCGGTAAGTTTTGCAATGCATTCTGCAGATATTCCACCATTGCTTCCATCCCCTTTTTCTGCGGCATTTTTATCGATTCGCATAACTAGCCTATTATCTATCCTATTATAGCGGATATGAAGATATATAGCAATAGGAATTAAAAATTTTTTTGTTTTCTTAATGCAAAAATCAGCTGCCGGATCTGCTCCCGGGAGCCATCGTGACCAAAGCTTACCCGCAGCGTACCGGTTTTCAAAGTACCGGCACTTTCGTGTGCCAGAGGCGCACAGTGAAGACCTGCCCGCAAGGCGATCCCCTCTTCCGCCAATGCCTGTGCCACGGTTTCACAATCATTCTCTGTCAAAAAAGATACCGTTCCGCTTTGCCCTTTGCCCCTAAATACCGTAAAGCCCATTTCTTCCAAACTATCTGCGCAAAGACTTGCCAACATTGCCTCTTTCTTTGCGATTCTTTGGATATCTGCCTTATACAGATATTTCAGTGCAGCCCCCAATCCGGCGATCCCCGGAACATTCAATGTTCCCGCTTCCCCTCTGTCCGGCAGAAAATCCGGCATTTCCCGGCTTTTGGATGCGCTTCCCGTGCCTCCGGAAAGGATCGGCTCCGGCAGCTTGTTACATAGCAAAATACCGGTACCCTGGGGTCCTAAAAGTCCTTTATGGCCGGGCATTGCTATAAAATCCGCGCCCCAGGCTTGCAGCTGCACCGGCAGAATCCCGGCAGACTGGGCAGCGTCCACAACAAACGGAACACCGTAAGACCGGCAAAGAGCAGCCATTTCCGCCACCGGCAGGATATAGCCGAACACATTGGAAATATGGGTAAAAACAGCCGCATCTGCCCCTTCTTTTAAAGCCTTTTCAAACGCCTCCAAAGTATCTTCCGGATCAAACAGCTTTCTGCCTGCCACACGGATCCTTGCCCCTAGCCGGTAAAGAGGGCGGATCACCGCATTGTGCTCAAATCCGGATACCACTACCGTAGCACCGGGACTTACCAGCGTTGCAATTGCCATATTCAAGCCGTGGGTACAATTAGACGTAAAAACCACCTGCTCCGGTTTGCAATCAAACAGATCTGCCGCCTGTTCCCTGCAATCCAACACCGTTTTTGCCGCTGCCATTGCAGCAGGATACCCGCCTCTGCCGGGGTTTGCGCAGGTGAACATTGCCCTGCGCATAGCATTCGCCACCTCCGGCGGTTTGTGGAAGGAAGTTGCCCCGTTGTCCAGGTAGATCATAAGGTCACTTCCTCGATACTGCCGTTTTCTTTCCGCAGGTAAAGCTTCCGGAACGGGATCTCCTCCCGGGTTAAGATATCCACGCATTGCTGTCCCTGGGATACCTTTACCCGAAGACTGTACCCGCAGCCCTGTTCCTCCATCCACCGGGGTGTTCGCTGCAATGTGCAATCGATTCCCTTACTGCGCAAAAGCCGTTCCCCTCTTTGTGCCGGTGTCACCGAACGAAAGGTGATCAAACAATATTTCATAACGCAAAACCTCCCGGGCTAATCTATGCCCGGGAGGTAACGAATGTGTATTTTTTAACAAAAAGCGCCTTACTTCTCTTCCAATAAGCACACTGCGTGGCAAGACATACCGCTGCCGTCTCCGGTGAAGCCCAGCTTTTCTTCCGTTGTAGCTTTCACATTCACCTGACCGGGTGTGATCTGCAAAACAGAAGCAATATTCTGCTCCATTTTGGGAATATAGTCCCGCAGCTTCGGTTTTTGGGCGATCATCGTCACATCGATATTTCCCACCCGGTAGCCGGCTGTCTGAAGCTTTTCTCCTACAATGCGAAGCAATTCCAAAGAATCCGCACCCTTATAAGCCGGATCTGTATCCGGAAAATGCTTTCCGATATCTCCCAGCGCAGCTGCACCCAAAAGTGCGTCAGATACTGCGTGGAGTAGTACATCCGCATCAGAGTGTCCATCCAGTCCCTTCTCAAAAGGAACATTCACACCGCCCAAAATCAAAGGTCTTCCCTCCACCAGCCGGTGTACATCATATCCGTGACCGATCCTCATAAGCCTTCCTCCAGCAGCATTTGGGCAATCTTTAAGTCCATCGGTGTGGTGACTTTCAGATTTCTTTCGTCGCCCTCCACCAGTTTTACTGACATTCCCATATTCTCCACGGCAGAGCAGTCATCGGTCACTGCCGTAGCTTCCCGGGCTGCCTTGTTCAGAGCGCCCTTGATCAAAGCAATATCAAATACCTGGGGGGTCTGCACCGCCCGGAGCTTGCTTCTGTCCGGTGTCGCGGCAACGAGCCCGCCTTTGATCACCTTCACCGTATCCTTTACCGGTACTGCCGGTGCAGCAGCACCGTAGCTGTTTGCAGCCCGGACCGTCCGGTCGATCACTTCCCAGGAAATCAGCGGTCTTGCTCCATCATGGATCGCTGCCAGACGCACCTGACGGGAGAGCATACCCAAACCTGCCAGCACCGATTCCTGCCGACTGGCACCGCCCATCACGACGGATTTTACCTTGTTAAAACCGGCACAGAGCTCTGTCACTGAAAGGATCAGATCTTCCCGTGTGACGATAACGATCTCCCGGATGGCGTCACATTCCTGAAATGTCCGTACCGTCCGCAGGAGCATCGGCTCACCGCCCAAAGGTGCCATCACCTTATCAATGCCACCCATACGGGAAGCATTTCCTGCCGCCACGATCACCGCACCGCAGTATTTCAGCGGAAGCACCTTCCGTGCCTGCCGGGTCAATAACCGGATCTTCATAATTACAACTCCATTACAAGTTTTTTGAAGTACTTGCCACGCTCCATAAAGTTCTTAAACTGGTCAAAGGCAGCGCTGGCAGGGCTCATCAGCACCGTATCCCCCGGCTTTGCCGCTGTCGCTGCTTTTATCACCGCATCGGTAAAGTCGGCACAGTCAACGATCACAGGATGACCGGGGCTGTACTCCGGTGTGTTTTCCACTGCCGCCCGGATCTGTCCGCCGGTAGCACCGTTGACAAACAAGGTCTTTACACTTTTACAGATCTCCGGACCCAGTACATCATAAGGAATATGCTTATCATAGCCACCGGCAATGAGCAGTACCGGCTGGGCAAAGCTCTTGAGACCTGCTATGGTACGGCTGGGAGAGGACGCGATGGAATCGTTATAAAACTTCACACCGTCCTTGACTCGTACCAGCTCGATCCGGTGCTCCACACCGCCAAAGCTTTCCGCCACCTGCCGGATAACAGAATCCTCCACAAGACCTTCCACCGCCAAAATGGCAGCCATATAATTTTCCACATTGTGCTCACCGGGGATCAAGATCTGCTTTTTATCCAGCACAGATTTTCCGTCTACACAGATCATATCCCCATCCATACAGGCACCGTTGTCTGTCTTTCCCAACCGGGCAAAATACCGGGTCGTACCCTTTCCGGTAAACCCGGCAGTAATAGCATTGTCCTGATTCAATATCAGCTTATCCCCCGCACCTTGATAGCGGAACAGATTCTTTTTCGCCTCTACATACTCTTCCATATCCTTATGGACATCCAAATGGTTGGGTGCCAGGTTGGTCACCACTGCGATATGGGCACTTCTGGTCATATCCATCAGCTGGAAGGAGCTGAGCTCCTCAACTGCCACACCCCCCGGTTGGATCTCATCACACACCGGCAGCAGCGGTGTACCGATGTTGCCCCCCAGCCATACCTTTTTCCCGGCTGCTTTCAGCAGCTCGCTGATAAGTGTTGTAGTGGTGGTTTTGCCGTCAGATCCTGTGACGCCGATAATCTTACAGGGACACAGTTCAAAAAACACCTGCATTTCGCTGGTGATCTTTGCACCGGCTGCCCGCAGACCCTGCAGTGCCGGATTCTCCGGATGCATACCCGGTGTACGAAACACCACATCCGCAGAAAGGTCCTCCAGATAGTTATCTCCCACCCGGAGCTGACAACCCAGCTTTTCCAGTTCCAGGATCTCAGGATCCAGCTTCTCCCGGGGTGTCCGGTCACAACCGGTTACTGTGCAGCCGCAGTTTAGCAGCATCCGTACCAAGGGACGATTGCTGACACCTAAGCCCAGCACCAGTATTTGTTTGCCGTTTAAGGAACGGAAATATTCTTTTACACTTACAGGCATATCTTCCACCTCACAATTATTCCAATATATACAGTATAGCCTTTTTGAAAAGATTTTGCAAGGTGTTTGACAATTTGCCTTCTGTGGAGTACAATAATTCAGCGACCAGGTTGAACAGCCGCGGCCGGCACGCGAAAGCGTCCGGGTGAGGAAAGTCCGGGCTCCATAGGGCAAGGATAACAGGTAACGCCTGCCGGGGGTGACCCCAGGACAAGTGCAACAGAGAGATACCGCCGCAAGGTAAGGGTGAAAAGGTGGGGTAAGAGCCCACCCGCCCCGTGGGAACACTGGGGTGCTGTAAACTCTATCCGGAGCAACGCCGTGGAGAAGCATTAAGGTTTGCCCGACCGCTTCGAGGAGGCGGCTTGATCCCGTGAGCGATTGCGGGACTAGATAGATGGCTGTTAAAACAGAACCCGGCTTACAGACCTGCGTCGCAACTTAACAATCCCTGCTCCCCACAAAAGCCGTGGGGAGTTTTTTTAATGGAATACAAATTGACATTCCACATAATTCGCAGTACAATACTCAAGGAAAAACTCTGCCTGCAGAATTCCTGCAGGCACATTTTTAAGGACACAGGACTATGATCGTTAATTTACATACCCACACACCCAGATGCCGTCATGCAGAGGGCAGCGAAAGAGAATATGTGGAAGTGGCGCTGGAAAACGGTTTTCGTGTGCTGGGTTTCTCCGATCACACCCCGTACTGGTTTCCCGGTGATCACTACACCCACATGCGCATGTTTCCGGATCAGCTTACAGAATATGCAGATACGATCCGAAGCCTTCAGAAGGAATTTGCGGGAAGAATTCAGATCCCACTTGGTGTGGAGGCGGAATACTATCCCAGCTTTTTTCCGGATCTGGTCTCCCGCTTGAAAGATGCGGGTGTTGAATACATGCTGTTGGGTCAACACTGGTGCGGCGATGAGATTGGGCAGGAATATAACGGACGTCCCACTGACAGTCAGGAACGGCTCGTTCAATTCTGCGATCAGGTGATAGAAGCCATGCAAACCGGTTTGTTTACCTATATTGCTCATCCGGATATTCTGAACTTTGTAGGAGATTCCAAAGTATATCGCAAGCATATCCGCCGTCTGTGTCAGGAAGCAAGGGCCTGCCGCATTCCCCTTGAAATCAATCTTTTGGGTATAAACGAAGGCCGCTATTATCCCAATCCGCTGTTATGGGAGGTCGCAGGCGAGGAAAACTGCGCAGTTGTCATAGGAAGCGATGCCCATCGTCCCATGCATGTTGTACACCCGGAGCCTGAAAAGAGGGCATTGGAAATTGTTAACAAGTACGCACTTACGCTGATTGAAGCACCGGAAATCCTGCACATTTAATCAGATCAACAAAAAGGAGAATACACTATGGAACTTCGTCAAATTGCGGATGCCATCGGTATCGGTGAATATATGCCGGAGCTGGATGATATCTACGCAAATCTGCCCCAAACAGATGCACCTGCCTGCGATCTGGATGCCATTGATCGGCTGCAGAAAGACTATGACACCTTCGGTGAGTTTTACGAGCTGGTTCGTGCTATCGCCATTGAGGTCAACAACGATCCTTACCGCAGCGCCTGGATCAAAACCGCTGCTGCCTAC
>JAZQHW010000195.1:0-2371 GCA_045540795.1 Faecousia sp.
CCGCTTGGCCTCCGACTTCCGCAAACCTTCAATAACGGTTTGCGGCTTGCTTTTTTCACAGGCAAGGTGTATAATGTGGACAATTCTGTAAGGGAGTTATTTGTATGCTGAATTCTATTTCAATGGATACTGTCTGCGCATCCCTCGCCTATGCTATGGGTATTGAACCGCCGAAAATGGCAGCAGCCCCGGCAGCACCGCTGGTGCAGTACATTGACGATGTGCTGCAGGGCAAGAAGGTGGACCGGATCTTTATGTACAATCCCGATGCCATCGGTCAGTGGGTCTGTGAAAAATATCCCTATCTGACTGCGGAAGTAGAAGCAGACACCGAATTGGCACTGCCTTTGCGCACCGTGATGCCCTCTGTCACGCCGGTATGCTTCGGCACGATGTACACCGGTGCCCAGCCGGAGGTCCACGGTATTCAGGAGTATGCCAAGCCTGTGATCAAAATCGATTCCCTTTTTGATGCAATGCTCCGGGCAGGGAAGAAGTGCTGCATCGTTTCCAACCCCCAGTGCAGTCTGAACAACATTTTCCGGGAGCGGAATATGGACTATTACGAAGGCACAGACTGCGACGAGGTCAACGCCATTGCCGCCCGGCTGATCCTGGAAGATAACTATGATTTTATGGTGGTCTATAACGGCAACTACGATTTCCGTCAGCACCGGGCAGGTCCGGAAGGATTGGAAGCTCTCACCGAGCTGAAATGCAACAGCCGCGCCTTCCACACCTTTATGTATATGCTGAAAAAGCACTGGCAGAAGCACAATACCCTGGTTGGCTTTGCTATGGATCACGGCAGCCATAAGATCCCGCCTTTGGAGAAATCCAACGGAACCGTCTATATCGGTTCCCACGGGGATGCCATTCCGGAAGATCTGAATGTGGTGCACCACTATAAGATCCTTCCTGCGGAGGAATAATGACATAAAAGCTGGACTTTACTTTGCCTGTAGAGTCCAGCTTTTCTTAATGACATTGTTTACTTGTCCTCTTCTGCCACCAGATCCAGGGTGATCCGCTTGGTGGTGGGATAAAAGCGGGTGCATTTCACACCGGCTGCCTCCAGCATCCGCTTGGAAGCCTGGGTGCCGGGGGTGTTTGCGTACTTGTCGGACAAGTACACCACTTCCTTCACACCGCTTTGAATGATCGCCTTAGCGCACTCATTACAAGGGAACAGCGCCACATACACCCGGCTGTTCCGGAGATCTCTGCCGTTGGCATTAAGAATGGCATTCAGCTCTGCGTGCACCACATAGGGATACTTGGTATCCTCACCGTCCCGGTTCCAGGGGAACTCATCGTCGGAGCAGCCCTTGGGCATTCCGTTATAGCCGGTGGAAATGATGATGTTTTCCGGAGAAACGATACAGGCACCTACCTGGGTATTGGGATCTTTACTCCGGCAGGCAGCCAGCTTGGCAACGCCCATAAAGTACTCATCCCAGCTGATGTAATCTAAACGCTTCATTTTTATGCCCTCCATTTATTCAGGGTATTTTTTGTCATTATAATACACAATCCCCATTTGGGCAAGGATAATTTAAAAAACACCGCAACAGAACTGTCTTGACGCAAAATATAGCTTGTGATATGCTTAAACAGAACACAGTATGGTTTTAGGGCGCAAAACCATTCCCATCTTCTACTTCATAACAATACCGCGGAAACATCCTATTTTGTTGACTAAGCAGGTGAAGGTATATGTTTTCATTGATTCTGGCATATTGGTTGATTGTTTCTTCATTAAGAAAAAAGCAAACACACAAATATGCAATAATAGGTCTTATAGTTATATTGATTCGCGTCTTCAGTTTATTTGCTGTACGGATTCCCTTTATCTTTAGTCTTTTAAATGGAATCGCACTTATCTTTTTGGTGCTGTTTTGCACATTATGGCTGTAGAAAGGAGTGGGGAAAGTGCGAATATGTCCTGTAATCCAAATAGTTGTCTTTATAGCATTGTCAATTTTTGTTGTTTGGTATTCCTGGAAACACAAGAAATCCGTGGTCATTACCTCCGTAACACTTTGTCTGTGCATTTATAAGATCGCTGACGCTTGGATTTCAAATAATCTGTACAGTATTATGGAATATATAGGGAATAATCAAGATTTTTTTGTAATTGCCGGTAATATTTGGAATGCGCTGTTCTTTTTGCTGACAGATATTATACTAATTATATCTCTACTACGAGTCAAAAAACACAAAATGTGACAAGAGAACCGACCCCTTGTCACACATTCCCCATTTGGGCAAGGAAAACTTAAAAACCACCGAAAAAGTGGCTGCTGTTTCTTAAATACGTTTGTAGGGACAGGGGTTCTCCCCTGTTCCGCTGATCCTGCTATTTTTTTAA
>JAZQHW010000196.1:0-3700 GCA_045540795.1 Faecousia sp.
AACGCCCCCTGGGGTGTCTGCATAGGAGAGATGGACTCCATCACATCACCGGGCACCCGTACCACCCGGACATGATCCGGGATGTGAGCGGACACACCGTCTGCCAGAATCACGGTATCCAATCCCTGCCACCATTTAACCGCTTCTTCCAAAAGCTTTATACCGTCCGCCACAAAAAGTCCGGTTTGCTCCCGTTCTTTTCTGGATGTCAAAAGACGGCGAACCTGCTGCAAAAGCGGATTCTTCCGCGCTGTGATCCTTGTTTCCATTACAGTTTCTGCACCGCCTTCAATGCAACTGTATCACCCAAAACCACCATAACATCTGCCTCAGCAATTCTAAAATCCGCTGAGGGAGATACCGTGATATCACCCTGGCGCTTTACTGCCAGGATGTTGACACCCAGCTTTGCCCGGACATTTAATTCGAGCAAGCTCTTGTTATGCCACTGCTTCGGTGCCGGAATCTCAATGATTCCATAGTCCTCAGACAGCTCGATATAATCCAGCACATTGGAAGATGCCAGACTTTTGGCAAGGCGGTCGGCATTTTCTTTCTCCGGGATCACCACCCGGTCTGCGCCCAGCTTCAGCAAGACCTGCTTATGGGTGTCATCGTGCGCTTTGCAAACCACATAGGGCACTTCCAGTTCCTTCAGATTCATCGTTGCCAAAACAGAATCGGAAAGGCTGTCACCAATAGCAACAATGCCACAGTCAAAGGACTTGGCATCCAGCGCCCTGAGGACCTCCTTGTCCCGGGCGTCAGCTACCACCGCCTGGGTCACATCGTCACTGATCCGCTGCACCAGTTCCGCATCCATATCCACAGCCAGCACCTCGCAGCCCTGTCTGCACAAGCTGAGCGCCGCTTCACTGCCAAACCGTCCCAAACCGATAATAATAAAGGATTTCATAGTAATTTCTCCTATCCGATCAACAGATTTGTCCGGGCATATTGGATTCGATCCTCTGCCTTATCTCCCATCAGGAAGCCCAGGCTGATGGTCAGTACACCCACTCTGCCAAAATACATAAATACAATGATCATATACTGTGCAGGGATGCTGAGTGACGGGGTCGCTCCAGCTGTCAAACCTACGGTAGCCAAAGCAGAGACCGTTTCAAATAAGCTGTCTAAAAAGCTCACCGGAGATGTTGCCGTGATCACCACCGCACCGGCAAACGCTAAGCCCAGCATCAAAAGTACAATGGTCATTGCATCCAGAACCTTCTCCCGGGGAATACTTCTGTGAAATACATTCACCGTATTTCTGCCTCTGGCACGGGAGACCACAAACAGAACAACCACCAGCACCGTAACCAGCTTGGCACCACCGGCAGTGGAACCGGAAGCACCACCAATAAGCATCAGAGCAACGCTCACCGCTTTTCCGCCATCGGTCAACGCTGCCTGATCCACACCGGTAAAGCCTGCGGTACGAACAGTTACCGACTGAAAAAACGCATTGAGTATCTTGTGCCCGGTGTTCATTTCTCCCAAAGTTCCCGGATTGTTCCATTCCATAATACCGATCAGCACAGCACCGCCTAAGATCAGCACCGCCGTCATAATCAGCACCAGCTTAGTGTAGACACTAAACTTCTTGAACCGCCGTACCGTTGCCACTTCCTCCCAAACGAAGAAGCCCAGTCCGCCTAATACGATCAATGCCATTACTGTAATCAGGATCACAGGGTCCCGGTTAAACACAATCAGATTTGCACCCGGCTCTATAGAGCCAGTCAAATCAAAGCCGGCATTACAGAAAGCAGATACTGCGTGGAAAATACTCCACACAACAGACTGCCGTAAACCGTAATTGGGCAAAAACCGAAGGAACATAACCAGTGCACCGGTAAGCTGAATCGTTAAGCTTCCCAGCAGCACCCATTTCTGCAGCCGTACCACGCCGTCCATATCGTTTACACTCAGCGCCTGGGCAATGACCATCCGCTGACGCAAACCGACCTTTCTACGCAGAAGGAACACGATCATTGTGGCTGCGGACATAAATCCCAACCCGCCGATCTCGATCATACACAGAATCACAGCCTGACCAAATCCACTCCACTGTGTCCAGGTATCGAACAGGATCAAGCCTGTTACACAGGTAGCTGAGGTTGCGGTAAACAGAGCAGGGCGAAATCCGCAGGAAACACCGCTGCGGGAAGCAATGGGCAGTGCCAAAAGCAACGTCCCCAAGGCAATGATTCCCAAAAACGCCAGCGCAATGATCTGCGTTGAACTTAACTGAAAAGGTTTTTTTCTGACAGTATGCCTTTTCTTTACCATCTCGAATCCCACATTTCCTTGAAATTTACCTTATATTATAACCAAAATATGTATGCTTTTCAAGTATTTAATAAAAACATTATATAGTCCAGTAATCAGTTATTTTTCAAAACCACAATCCATATTACACAAGCTGTTTTGCAATCATCTATCTTGTACTTTACTTCGCGAATATACTTAAAAACGCCACAAACATTGACTGTGAAAAATCTAATTCTTGATTTTCTACTGTTATCAAATATAATAGAGAATAACAAGCACAACTTCACTAATTGGAGAGGTAATTTATGTTCGTAAGGGAAAAATGGTATTTCGTTGGCAAAGCAACAGTTTGGAAAGCATCCCACATTCTATTCCCCTATTCCAAATAACTTAACAAGGAGACACCAACATGAACGAATATGAAGTTTTTATTGAGGACATCAATTCTTGCGGCGGTGAACAGTATGCAAAGAAAGAACTGATTGAAGTCGAAGCAGACAGCCCTGAAAGCTATGTCAAAGCAAATGGCAGATTTCCCATTATTGACATTTCCAAAAATGCCACTGGCGACACCGTTATTACAACTGGTGATGGTAAGGGCAACTTTCTGAGATACACTTTCACAGAATAAACTTATTAATATGTTAGCGTTAAATCGGCACCCAGTTAGGGTGCCGACTTATATTTGTATTACAGAATAAAGGTAGTTTTTCACGGTCAAGGTAGGGGCAGAAAACGGTGTGTTTTACAAAAGCCAATGAAAAACACACCATTTTATTAGGCTAATAATTGTTAATCTGATGGATTATTGGGTGCGTTTTGAATAAATACCAGTTTCAACTACTAACTGGACTATATAATAAGGCATATTCTGAAAATATCCGGCAAGCGGAAAACGCCCCCACTACCGTGTTACTTAGGATTCACAATTATCCGGTTTTTTTCTTTTCCCTATTTACATTTTATGAATTATCGTGTATGATAGCACTGAACAGAGTAGGGACCTCGCGTGAAGTGCTGCCAGAATGGGGAGTTGATTGGCAGACGAAGGACTTTGTCCGCGATGAGGTATCCGCACCCGCTGACATATAGGATGACCTCCTTTATGCAAAGCGATACTCGGTCGGGTAGATGCTGCCCTCTGGGTGTTAGACCGAATTTGACTCCCCGTGCCTTTTGGCATGGGGTTTTTCTGTTTGGTCTTTCCATCTGCCTTCATAAAAGGAGGTATTTTATTTTGAAAAAACAAAACAAGAAACTCATAGTTGCCACAAAAACCATTGCCTTCAGCGCATTGCTTGCTGCCATCAGCGTGGTGATGGCACGGCTTTTCGCCTTTGCACCCGTTCCGGAGATGCGGTTTTCTCTGGATAAGTTCCCGCTGTTTTTATCGGGTCTGTTTTTCGGTCCCGTGGTGGGCGCA
>JAZQHW010000197.1:0-7759 GCA_045540795.1 Faecousia sp.
CGCTTGCGCAGCAAGCATTTTTACAATCCCTCAGTCAATTGCCTAATATCGGCAATTGCCAGCTCCCTTTAACAAGGGAGCCTTTTTGCGCGCTGTTTAATATATTTGTTTTGACGGTTTGCGGCTTTTTTGACACTCTGAAGGGGCTCTGCAAAATTTGCAGAGCCCCTGTTCAGGGAATTATTTAGCTGGCAGGATACTGGGAAGGGGTAACCTGGAAGGGGGTATCCAATGCGTTATTTACGGATTCCATAATTACCAGCTTGTCACTGTCGGAAAGGGTGATCTTGTTGGGCAGCTCCCAACCACCGGCTTTATCCAGTTTAATATCATTCAGCCGGAAACCGGGCTGCTCCAGACCCATCAGGGTAGCGTACAGAGTATAGCCGGCAATGGCACGTCCCAGGTTATTCAGGTGATAGGTGTCCTTGGTCAGATTATCGCCGAAGTAGCTGGTACGGGCATTCTGAATGGCAGTACCGGTGGGGATGATAGCTGCAAAGTCCGTTCTGGGTACGATCTTTGTCTGAACAGCGTTGAGGATGGAGTTGTACATAGCCATCTGATCACTCTTGAAGGTATCCACAAATACAGACTGGTCGGAGTCTCCCTGATATGCCCAGGTCATATTCCAGATGTACTTGGCGTCGGGGTTGCGCTTATGCAGATCCACATAGTTCTTTACGGTGTCCACATAGTCCTTATAGGTTTCCACCAGGGGGGATCTGGATGCACCCTGCTGAATAAAGATCACATCCCAGTATTCATCCAGGATGCCCTGGAGCATTGTAGCACCTTCGGTGGTGGTCCATTCTCCGTTGACGCATTTGGTGTACTGGTAGTTGGGCAGGTTATTCTGACTGTAGTTCACATGCTGCTCCAAAGAACAGCCGCTGGCATAGATACGGGCAACGATGATGTTCTCGACACCCTCTGCCATAGCAATGTCTGCCAGCAGCTGGGTGGTGTTCAAGCCGAAGCTACTGGTGATGGCAAGGATCTTTATGGTCTTATCCTCTTCCGCCTGGAAACCGTCGGCAATGGTGGTTGCGTTCCAGCTGTCCAGCAGCTCGTAGAAGATTTCGTACATTGCCAGCAGGTCAGTCTTCTGGGTATCGCTGAGCCAGCTCAGATCGGTTTTATAATCGTTGATCTGCAAAACCTGCTCCTTGAAGGAACGGTTTTTGGTTTGACCCATCTCTACCGTACCGTCGGTGAATCTAATGTAAGGTCTGCCGTAGACCTGCATATCGGCATTTCTGTTGTTAGTGTTTTTGCCGTTTTCCTGGGAGATAACATTGCAAACCACAGAACTGGTGACATCGGTGTCCCCGTTAAAGAGCGTACCGTCAAAGGAAGTGAAATTGCCCTTTTTTTCCAACGTGCTCTCATTGGGCTCACCATAAACGCTCATAGCAACACCGAAGGTGTCCACCAAGGAGGCAGCCAGGCTGTCACCCTTAAACTCGGTGGTGAAGTAGATACCGGCTTGGGTAGAGCGCAGGGTCATACCGGTGATCTCCATTTTATAAGCGTGGAAGGAGATACCGCTCTCTTCTGTAGCCTGGAGATAGCCTGTTACAGGGGTAACGGTGCCGTTTACAGCGGTAATCTTACCATAGATACCGTCTGCAACGGTGTAATCATCGGTGGCAGAATCTTTTACAGTAATATTGGCTTCTGCATTCAAAGTGCCCACGCTGCAGCCGTTAAGATCCAGGGTGACGGCATTGCTTAAAGTGAGCTCCGGAGCATAAGCCAACAGCTGCAGAGTCTGTCCCGCTGCTAAGCTGTCAAGGGCTTCGGTGAGGGTAGCATACTTTGTGTTACCAATGGCAGCGGCATAGCCGGTATTGACTGTCAGCTGCGTGCCGGAAACTTCTAAAGTAACGCCGGAATTGCTGCAGGTGATATTGTCGGTGACTGCGCCGGTTTCTAAAGCGGCTACCACATCCCCAGTGGTGACGGTTTTGGGCAAGGTCAGCTGGGCAGAGCCGGTAAAGTTTGCGCTAAGGGTCAGACGGTCTGTTTCCAGGGTTTCCATCAAAATGTTGTCAATTTCAGAAGAACCTTTGAGGATTAGCTTGCCGCCGTTATAAACAGAGGGGGCAGTGGGTGCGGTGCCACCCGCAATACTGCCGTTTTCCACGGTGACTTTGCCGGTGGGCAGGATGGTGATATTACCGCCTTTGACAGCCGCCTGACCGTCACGAATGACAGTATCCTTCATATACAGGCTGCCTTCTACCTGGAAGTAGCCGTAGTCCGGCACGATGCGCTCCGGGGCGGAGTACTCAAAGGTCATAGTGGTGTTGCTAAGCTTAACGGTGCCGCCCTCTTTGATAACGGCAAAGCTGACAGCCGCTTTGTTGTTTGCGTGATAAGGACGACCCGCCAGCTCACCGTTCTGGATACACAGCTCCCCACCGTCTGCAACGGTGATCACTTTATTGGCGGTGTAACGCTTGCTGTTCAGATTCAGATGGACAGTGCCGGAGACAGACTGGTTGGTCATAACCAGACTGCTTGCCATATAATAGTGTCCGTCTGTGAGCTTTTGGGAGTTGGTGGTTACCGGTGTCCAGGTAACGGATTCACCGCAAAATTCGCACACTGCAGTAAGGGGATCTGCTGCAAAGGCGGTGGTTGCTAACAGGCTTACGGTGAACACAAGCACTGCCAGCAGGAGCCATAAACGATTTTTCATAAATATTACCTCATTTCTTGACCAAATAGTTACGATTTAGTATAATTGGTTTTACTGGAATCACAAATGTGCAGACTGTCAAGACAGTTCAGGAGGAAGCTATGACCCATCTGTTTATTATCAATCCCGCGGCAGGAAGCCGGGACAGAACAAAGGATTATACTGCCGCCATTGAAAAATGCTGCGGCGGGAAAGGAATCCCTTACCGGATCGCGGTATCCGCCGAGCCCGGGGATTGTATGCGCATTGCCCGGGAGGCTGCCCAGACAGGGGAAGCGCTGCGGATCTATGCCTGCGGCGGTGACGGCACGCTGAACGAAGTGGTGCGGGGTGTGGCAGGCTTTTCCAATGTAGCAGTGACCGTTTTTTCCGGAGGCAGCGGCAATGATTTTGTGAAGATATTTGATCAGCCGGAAGCGTTTTATGATTTGGACCGGCTGCTGGATTGTGAAGAAACGGAATTTGATGTGATCCGCTGCAACGATACCTACAGTCTGAATATCTGTTCTGTAGGGTTGGATGCCCGGATCGGCACCGATGTATCCCGGTATAAACGGCTGCCGTTGCTCAGCGGTTTCCGGGCATATGCGATATCTGCGGTGATCAACACCATCCGGGGCGTTTCGGAGCATTACCGGGTGGAGCTGGACGGAGAAGTAATAGATGGCGAAAAGACCTTGATCTGCGCCTGCAACGGGCGGTACTACGGCGGCGGCTTTAATCCGGTGCCGGAAGCAGATCCGGCAGACGGACTTTTGGATGTGCTGCTGGTGACCAAGGTTTCCCGTCTAAAGGTGCTGGAAGTTATCGGCAAGTATAAAAGTGGCAAATATGCCCAATATCCGGAACTGATCCGGCATATCCGCACTAAAAAACTGAGAATTATCTGTGACGGACCTACCAGTGTCAATGTGGATGGAGAATTGCTCACGGCACAGACTGTGGACATTTCTGTGGGAGAAGAAAGAATTCGATTCTTCTATCCTAAGGGTCTGACCTGGGCGAAGCCGGTATGCCAGGAGGTATGATGTGAAAACCTGTGTGATTTTTTGTGCCGGTGGCTTTGATCGGTTGGCAGAGCCGATTATGCCGGAGGATTATATTCTGGCTGCCGATGGGGGATATGTCCATACTCAGAAGTTAGGACTGCAGCCCCACGGGATCCTGGGGGATTTTGATTCTTTGGGCTATGTGCCGGAGGATGCCCGGGTATTCCCGGTGGAAAAGGATGATACCGATGCCATGCTGGCAGTCCGTCGGGGATTGGAGGCAGGTTGCAAGAGGTTTCTGCTTTATGGCAGCCTGGACGGCAAACGGCTGGATCATACCGTTGCCAACTTCCAAACCCTGCAGTTTTTGGCAGATCGGGATGCCTTTGGCTATTTGATCGGTAAGGAACAGGTGGTAACGGTGGTGAAAGACGGGGAACTTCGGTTCTCTCACCGGTGCACCGGAATCGTATCTGTGTTCTGTATGGGGCAGGATGCTCGGGGTGTGACCTTGAAAGGTCTGAAATATCCTCTGGAAAACGGGACCCTTTCTCCCGGCTTTCCTTTGGGGGTCAGCAATCACTTTTTAGGGGAAGAAGCGTCTGTTTCTGTGGAAGAGGGAAGCTTGCTGGTGATTTTTGACAGGGATAATCCCTTGCCGGAAGGAAGCTGATAAAAATAAGCGAAGGAGGTATGCTCTTTGCTAACGTATGAACTGAAAAAACAGCCGGGGCTGCCTCTGTATGAGAGCCTGTACCGGTGTATTCGGGAGGATATTCTTGCCGGGCATTTGGTGCCCGGAGAAAAGCTTCCCTCCAAACGGGCGCTGGCTGCCAATTTGAAGGTGAGTAAGATCACCGTGGAGGGGGCATATGCCCAGCTTTTGGCAGAGGGGTATATCTGTTCCCGGGAAAAGGTCGGCTTTTTTGTGGAACAGGTGGAAGCTGTGGCAAGAATGCCGGAAGCTTTGCCACCCCCACCGGTAGCTGCTTTTGAAGGGGTTGACCTGACAGGCAACGGACCGGCAGAATTTCCTTTTTCTGTATGGAGCCGCTTGCAGCGAGGCGTTATGCTGGATCTGGGAGAGCAGCTGCTGCAGCCGCTGCCCAACCAGGGATTATGGGAGCTGCGCAGCGCCATTGCCGGACATCTGTTTCAGTTCCGGGGGATGCAGGTAAATCCGGAAAACATCTTGGTGGGTGCCGGTACAGACTTTTTGTATAATCTGCTGATCCAGCTTCTGGGCAGAGAAAAATGCTACGGTGTGGAAGAACCGGGCTACGGAAAGATCCGCAGGATCTACGCAGCTGCCGGTGCAGAATGTATCAGTATCCCTATGGACAAAGCCGGTGTTCTGCCGGAAGCCCTGGGAAATGCCAATGTGCTGCACATTTCCCCTTCCCACCATTTTCCCACCGGGATCATTACGCCCATATCCCGTCGGCAGGCGCTGCTGAACTGGGCATCCCGGGAGACAGACCGGTGGATCATTGAAGATGACTATGACAGTGAATTTCGGTTCAGTGCCCATCCTATGGCAACGATGCAATCGATGGACCGGGCAGGACGGGTGATCTATATGAACACATTCTCCAAGACCCTGGCACCGTCCATTCGTATCAGCTATATGGTGCTGCCATCTGCGCTGATGGAACGGTTTCAAAGCCAGTTGGGTTTTTACAGCTGCACTGTTCCCAGCTTTGAGCAGCATACCCTGGCTCGTTTTTTGGCGGAGGGGCATTTTGAAAAGCATTTGAACCGTATGCGGAAACTCTACAAAACCCGCAGAAACCGTGTACTGGCGGCAATTGAGCGCTGCCCGGTGGCTTCCGGATTGACTATTCTGGAAGAGGATGCCGGTCTGCATTTTCTGGTCCGGGTGGATACCCAAAAGACCGACGGGGACCTGGCAGAGCTCTGCCGGAAAAACGGCTTACAGGTGCGTACCCTGGGCAGCTACTATCACGAAGCTGTGCCCCGGGAGGACACCCATTGCCTGGTGGTGAATTATTCCGGCTTGACGGAAGCAGAGCTGGAAAAGCTGGAAAGAATTTTGCAAACCATTTCAAAGGCGTAGTTTATATCCATTCTCTTATTGGCATTATGAGAGAAAATCCTTGTAAAAGCAATATGCTTTCCTATCAATAAATTGACATATTCTACTGCCCCGGTGTGCTTCTGAAAAGGAAACTACAGAGGGAAGTTCCGGGAAAAACACGAAAAAATCCAATGGAGTAGATAGAAATTGAAGTACTTACAACAGTTTTTGATCATTTTGGGCTTTACCTTTTTAGGGCAGCTGCTGACAGCACTGATCCCACTGCCCATCCCACCGGCAATTTACGGCATTGTACTGCTGTTTCTGGCGCTGTGCCTGGGAATCGTAAAAACAGAGCATATTGCCGACACGGCTAATTTTCTCATTTCCTTTATGCCCTTTTTTCTGGTTACACCAACGGTCAATCTGCTGCGGTATTGGGGGATCATCCTGCCGGAGCTGCCGGGGATCTGTGTGATTTTGCTGGTTTCCACTTTGGTGACCTTCTGTGCTGCCGGTTTGGTGACCCACTTACTGGGAAAGCGGGGTGGGGAAAATGGCTGAGTTTTTGGAAGGCTTGTCCCTGTTCCCGGTGGTGCTGACCCTGGGTGCTTATCTCATCGGCACGCAGTGCCGGAAAAAATGGAATCATCCTTTGGTGAATCCTCTGCTGATCGCTGTGGTGCT
This sequence comes from Faecousia sp., assembly GCA_045540795.1. Classification (GTDB taxonomy): domain Bacteria; phylum Bacillota; class Clostridia; order Oscillospirales; family Oscillospiraceae; genus Faecousia. Next base: position 6,422 of record JAZQHW010000197.1, read on the forward strand.
GATCATTGGTACGCTTCTTGTTACGGGGGTATCCAATGATGTCTACCAAGCCAATGCCGCCGGAATTTCCTGGCTTTTAACACCGGTGACTGTTTGCCTTGCCCTGCCGTTGTATCAGCAGATGAAGGTGCTGAAAAAGAATATGCCTGCCATTTTGGCAGGCATCGCAGCCGGTGCAGTCACCAGCCTTGTTTCTGTGCTTCTTATTTGCCGGCTGTTGGGTATGGACGAAACTATGACCATATCGCTGCTTCCCAAAGCTGCCACCTCTGCAATGAGTATGGTGCTCTCTGACCAAAACGGCGGCATCGGTACCCTCACCGCTGCGGTGAGCATCCTCTCAGGCATTGTGGGCAGCTTAACCGGACAAATGTTATGTAAACTTCTAAAAATCACCGATCCCATTGCCCAGGGGGTTGCCTTTGGTACGGCAGCCCACGTGGTAGGCACTGCCAAGGCAAATGAGCTGGGGCAGCTGCAAGGTGCGGTGAGCAGTCTTTCCCTGGTGATCGCCGGAATCCTCACGGCAGTATTGCTGCCCCTGGCTGTGATGTTGGTATAAATAAAGGGTATATACGGGTGATGATATGAAAAAGACAGAATTTATTTCTTTACCCAATTTTTTGGGGCGGGCAACCCGCCCCCTACAGTTGTATATGTTGATTTGCGATTGTAGGGACACCCGTCCCCGGGTGTCCGTTAGATAAGACCTGGCAGCGCTATAAAAATAACAAAAATAACCGGAACGATAGGCGGATGTGGGCATCATATACTTTTCGGTATAATAATTCGCATTCCTTGCCTTCTGAAAAGACATTTTCGACACCAGGGACTTGGTTTTCTGGGGTTGATTCTCCGTTGAGAGATTCGTAAACCTTTTCTATAAAATCTGTTAGCATATGGACCCACCTTCTTTGAAAGTACATCTAGTATATAAGATATATCTAGTTTTGTCAACGAAATAGGTATACCATATATACGGGTGATGATATGAAAAAGACTGAATTTATTTCTTTTCGGACAGATGCAGAAACCAAAGAAGCATTAGATAGAATTGCCGGGGAGAAGAAATGGACGATTTCCTTTACGGTAGAGGAGATCGTTAAGGATTGGCTTTCCAAACAGGAAGAACAAAAAGAAAAGGGATAAACGAAGGAAAGGGAACGGCACTTTCGGCACGTTCCCTACAAATAAATAATTAATTTAAGGGTCGTCTCATTCATTGATATGCTACCCCCATAAGAGACAGTGAAAAAGAAAAACTGTTTCTTATGGGGGTATTTCTATGTCCAAAAGCAGAAAGATCAGCAAGGAAGAGAAACTTGCAATCGTTAAGCG
>JAZQHW010000198.1:0-4598 GCA_045540795.1 Faecousia sp.
ATATTAAACAGCGCGCAAAAAGGCTCCCTTGTTAAAGGGAGCTGGCAATTGCCGATATTAGGCAATTGACTGAGGGATTGTAAAAATGCTTGCTGCGCAAGCGTTTTGACTTACTTCAGAAAACGATCTCTACCGTACCATATGTACGCCGACGAGATCGTTTTCTTCGTCTTTGCGGCTCCTTTGACCTCTGTCAGACTGTCGAAAAATAAATTTTCCGACAGTCTGAGCAATGAAGGGACAATCCCTTCATTGCTTTTTTTGTTTGCAGGCATATAAATAGGCGTTTTTATAATCTCCCAGCTCCCGGTAGCAAAGCTCCAAAGCTTTTACTGCTTCTTCCGGATAATGGGCTTCCGCTTGCTGATAGTACCCGATGGCATCCGGATAATTTTCCTGTGCTAAAGCGGCTTTTCCCTGTAATAGATACCATACCGGCGGTGTCTGCCGGCAGGCATTCAGATAAGCACCGGCTTGTTCCGGCTGCCCCTGCTCCAAAACTGCTTGGGCAAGGAGTAGATTCTCCCGGGGATCCGGGGGCAGCAGCCGGGCAAGTTCGGTTGCATCTTCCGGCTGCACCTGATGTAAAAGCAAGATCCGTTCCCGTTCCAAAGCCGGGGTGTAATAGGGCGTCTGTGCTCCGGCTTCCCGGGCTTTTTCCAACAGGGTGCGGGCATAGATATGCTTGCCCTCCGCTGCCGCCTGTGTGGAAAGTGCCATTAATGTCATTGCCCGGAGCAGAAAGGCTTCCAGATCACACAGCGGATCCTGTGCCGGATAGCTTTCCAAAAGTTGGTTTGCCAGGGCATAATCTTTTGCCAAATAGGCATCCCGGGCATCCCGGAGCAATCGCAGATTGGGGGAGGTGGTATCCTCTTCCAAAAAGTAGCTTACCGGCTTATCCAATTGCCGGGCAAGGTAGGTCAAGGTTGCCATAGAGGGACGGGCACTGCCATTTTCAATTTGGGAGAGCATATTCCGGGTGATCTCCTCACCGCAAAGCTGCCGCTGGGACAGTCCCTTTTCCAGCCGTGCCTGTTTTAACTTTTCTCCCAGCATTGCCACACCTCCTTATAATAGGTAAGGGAAATTTACCCTATTATAACGGCTTTTTAGAAAAAAAGCTACCGTTACAAAAATTTAATTTGCTATTTTAGGGGAAATATTTTACACTATAAGAGGATTTTTTATAAAGGAGTTCCTTCTATGGACCTGCGTGCTTGTAAATTAGATGCCCGCCGTTCTCTGGAGGCTGCCGGCTATGACCCCAAAAAGCTGGCGCTGATCCACGGTGGTGCTGCGCTTTTGTTGTCACTCATCTTAACGGTGCTGAGTCAGGTGTTATCCACCGGTATTGACAGTACCGGCGGCTTGGCTGGTATCGGTACCCGCTCTGCACTAATGGCAGGACAGTCTTTTCTTTCTTTGGCGCTGACGGTGGCAATGCCCTTTTGGGATATCGGCTTTGTGTTTGCCGGCTTGAAACTTGCCCGGGGAGAACGGGCAGAGCCCTCCTGCCTGCCGGAGGGTTTCCGCAGAGCCGGAAAAGTTCTGCGGCTGCTCCTGCTGCAAGGTGTTATCTTTATGGGAGTTGGCATCGCCTGTATGTATGTTTCTTCCATCCTGTTTGCTTTGACGCCGTTCTTTGCTCCGTTGGCAGAGCTGATGGAGCCTTATATCACTTCCGGATTGGCAGGTACTATGCCGGAGATCAGCCTGGCAGATTCGGAAAAGATCGTGATGGCAATGGTGCCGATGTATGTGATCTTTGTAATTGTATTTGGCATACTGGCGATCCCTCTGTTTTATAAGCTGCGAATGGCACAATGGGCAATTATGGACGATGCCCCCGGTGCGATGGCAGCCTTGGCAGTCAGTTCCCGGATGACCCGGGGGAATAAGCTGTCACTGTTCCGGCTGGATCTGTCCTTTTGGTGGTTCTACGTTGCCCAGGTGCTGATCAGCTTGCTGGGTTACGGGGATATGATCCTGGCTGCGGTGGGGATCACTTTGCCGGTGGATGGCACAGTTCTGTTCTTTGGTTTTTATATTGCCTATATTCTTCTGCAGACCCTTTTGGTGTGGCAGGCAGGAAGCTATTTGCAAACTACCTACGGTCATTGCTATGACCGGCTGAAAAATATGGCACCGCCCCCGGTAGCAGAATCCCGCCCCACCCCCAAAATGCCCTGGTAACAAAATATTTTATAGCCAAATGCTCCGTGTCCTTGCTTTTGCACAGGGATACGGAGCATAATATTTTTGTTTACAGGCACAATAGAAATATCAGAATTAAGGAGATAGGTTTATGAAGCTGACAGCAGAACAAATAAGGGACTTTGCTCAGTATCTTTTTAGGGAAGAGAAGAGTGCTGCGACACAGGAAAAGTATCTGCGGGATGTGCGGATGTTCTGCGGATATGCAGAAGGTAAAGAGATCACTAAGGAACTGGTGGTTGCCTGGAAAAGACAACTGGTGGAAAGGGGGTATGCTGTCCGGTCTGTTAATTCTATGCTTGCCAGCGTAAACAGTCTGCTGAAATATTTAATGTTGACAAGCTGTACGGTGAAGAATATCCGGACACAACGGCAGATATATTGTGCAGAAGAAAAAGAACTGACAAAAGCGGAGTATTTACGGTTGCTGGCAGCGTCCAGAAAAAATGAGCAGCTGAACCTTGTAATCCAAACAATCTGTGGGACGGGGATCCGTGTGTCTGAATTGCAGTATTTTACAGTGGAGGCAGTTCGGTGCGGAGAAGTGTTTGTGGATTGCAAAGGCAAAATCCGGAGAATACTCATTCCGGGCAAGCTGAAAACGATTCTGTTGAATTATGCCAAAAAGTATGGCAAAACCGCTGGTGCAATCTTTGTTACCCGTACTGGAAAACCGCTTGATCGCAGTAATATTTGGTCGTCTATGAAAAAATTATGCCAGTTGGCGGGTGTTAAGGCATCCAAAGTATTTCCTCACAATTTGCGAAAACTCTTTGCCCGTACTTTTTACGGTATTGAAAAAGATATTGCCAAACTGGCGGATATTTTGGGGCATAGCTCTGTTGATACTACTCGTATCTATATTATGTCAACCGGCGTGGAGCACCGCCGTAAGATTGAACGCCTGGGATTAGTCGTTTAGAAAAAAGAAAACCACATAATCGGCATTATGTGGTAAAGCAAATTATACATAGGGCACTCTAACCCTTATACGTTTGTTATTATATAGTAGCTGAACGCAAAATGCAAGAAGCAAACACAAAATAACCCATAATTTTCTATGGTTTTTTCAATTATGGATAGCACAAAAGCCCTCAAATAGTGTTTCTTTTTTTGAAACACTGTATGAGGGTAAGCTTTCTGCGCCCATAACAAAGCAAACAAAACTAGAACAGCAGATACATTATTAAAGATTACCACATAATGCCGATTATGTTGTAGTGCGAGTGGGAAAAGATTTGGAGGTATGTGTATGTTTTTAAAAGAAAGAGGGACGTTCTGTAAAATCGTTTGCTTTGTGCTTTCGATTGTTATGGTAGCTTCACTTGCGGTTGGATGTGCTCCCCAGAAGGCGCAAGAGCAACCGGGAGGAGAGACTGAAAACAAGAACGGATTATCTGCATACGAACTGGCTGTCGAGCACGGCTATGAAGGTACGATCCAGGAATGGCTGGATTCTTTAAACGGGAAATCTGCGTATGAGATTGCCAAGGAAAACGGGTATAAAGGCACCGAGGTAGAATGGGCAGACGCATTGTCTAAAATGGCACAAAGCCCTGCTCAGTGTATTGAGAGTGCTTCGTTTAATGAAAAGGGAGAATTGATCATCACCCTTTCCGATGAAACTGTCATCAATGCCGGTAAGGCGATTGCAGCATCCGGTAAGAATGGAAAAGACGGCGAAGATGGCAAAGACGGCAAAGACGGCAAGGATGGTATCAGCATCACAGATGTGGATGTGAATGATGCCGGAGAAATTGTGCTTACCTTCTCTGATTGCAAGAGCGTAAATCTTGGCAAGATTGTCGGCATCAACGGCGTTGATGGCTCTCAGGGCGAAAAGGGTGAGCAGGGTGAAACCGGCGCACAAGGTCCCCAGGGTGAAAAGGGCGAGCAGGGTGAAACTGGCGCTCAGGGTCCCCAGGGCGAAAAGGGCGAGCAGGGTGAAACTGGCGCTCAGGGTCCCCAGGGCGAAAAGGGCGAACAGGGTGAAACCGGCGAACAAGGTGTTGGCATCCAGAATATTCAGATTAACAACACTATGCGTACAATGACGATTACTCTGACGAATGGAAGAGAGTTCGTATTCGAGAATATTGTGGGTGCAGATGGCAATGACGGTGTTTCTCCTCAAATCCGTATTAATGCAACCACAAATCAATGGGAAATCTCTACTGATAACGGAATCACATGGACATCTACCGGTGTTACAGCAACCGGTCCTCAGGGCGAGCAGGGTGAAACCGGCGCTCAAGGTCCTCAGGGTGAGAAGGGCGAGCAGGGTGAAACCGGCGCTCAAGGTCCTCGGGGTGAGAAGGGCGAGCAGGGTGAAACCGGCGCTCAAGGTCCTCAGGGTGAGAAGGGCGAGCAGGGTGAAACCG
>JAZQHW010000199.1:0-29297 GCA_045540795.1 Faecousia sp.
CTCCTTGGCTCACAGAACGACATGGCTACGATCCGACTTGTCCCCGAAGGTGACGTGCCTCTGACACAGGAGATGAAGGATGCCATTGTGAAATCCGTAAACTATACTCTAAAGAATCCCACCCAAATGCCTGTAAACTAAAAAACCGGGGCAGCCAATCGGCTGCCCCGGTGCTTTTTGTCAGACGGCAGGATCAATTCTTTAGTGCTGCCTGGATTTTTGGCAAGAGATTCTGAAAGTAGCGTTCGTATCCGGCATCGTTGGGATGCAGCCCCGCATCCGCATAATATTGCAAATCGTGAGGAACCAAATCAATGCCGGGGATCACGGTAACATTAGGAAAGTCTTTGGAAATAGCAAGAATATTTTTCTCGATGGTAGAGAGAGGTCCCATTCTCCGCTGCCGTGTATTCTGATCTCCTCGCCAAATGGGGGAAATTGCAAACACCTGCGCCTGGGGGTAATTCTCTGCAATCGTCTGCATCATTTGGCGGTAGTTCTCCGCAAAGAATACTTCCTCGTGCCGGTCCCAATCGTTACTGCCGTAGGCTACCAAAACATAGTCCGGATCATAGAGACTTTCTGCCAGAACCATTTCGGGAAAGGTGGTTGTTCCGGCAATGGCTTTATTACGCACCTGCACATTCATCGCCCGTGCAAGCCGCGGGATATAGTGATTGCTAGTATAGCGCACAGTGTTGCCATGGGTGACGGAATCACCGTATACCAGCAGTTTTTTTGCCGGGAGCATCGGAGTCAGACTGGCTCCGTCCTCCAAGGAAAGCTCCTTGACCACCGTGGCGACAGACCAGGGAAAATACAGGCAAACATCTTTTGTGCCGGCGCCCAGTGTAAAGATCTTCTCATAGGTGCCCAGCTTATAGGAATCCTTATCTGTATTCTCGGACGTAACCAAATGGGAGAAATTATCCAGGGAGTCAATGTGCACGCCGTTTACAAACAGATCAAAAGAGAAATGATCGCTGGCAGAGCCTTGTGACACCGTGGTGCGCAGAAAAAGCGTATTGCTGTCTGTCCGGAAAGAAAGCTGAATGCCGGCGGAGGAAAGCATTTTTTCTTCCAGTAATCGCACCCGGGGCTGAAACAGAGTTCTTTGCTCTTGGTTGAAGCGATAAAAACGGATGCCGTTTTCTTCCTGCTCTATGGCAACCGCTCCGGTGGTAATAGCTTTGATTTGCTCGAAGGTAAGTTGCATTTCGATACTCCTTTAGCTGGGGAAGGGTTCTGCAATATAGCGGTCGACCAGCTGCTGCAGTCCATCCATATCCGCAGGAGATTTAAAGATCTCGATGAAATTTGTAAAGGTTTCGTAAGTGTATTTTTCTTTTTTATAAGCCTCAAGATTAAATCTCGGCTCAATGGTGGAGTCGCTGCAGAAATCGTAAGGCAGCCCCACGGCACTATCACCGGTGATAGCGCAGTAGATCATCAAAGCGGTTAAATAGCCTACCAGTGCGTTCTGGTGAAAACCGTCCTTTTCACTGACACTCACAATAAAGCTGTTTTTGACATACTGTTGCGTAGCGTTGGGAACTTGAATTGTACCGTCCAGGATATCCGTAATCATTTTACCCCAGTTGCACACGGTGATCCTGCTGCGGTCAATTTCCGGCAGCTTGGGGGTCCAGGCAAATTCGTGGCTGTATGCCATATGGGGAACGGTAAAAAGGAACTGCACATTGGGGTTGGCTTCAAGGAAAATATCCATCATAGGCTGCAGATACTCTGTTATATCACCGTCGTAATCTTTTTCATAGGGGGTGAGTACCACATAATCAAAATACCGGTCTGTCAGGTAGGAAAGGTGATCCACACCGTAGCATGTGTCCCGGGTGCAGGAATTACCCAGGGTCTCGAACAGAGAATGGTCACCGAATGACCAGTCTGTCACGGAAACCTCTGCGCCCTGAGACTTGCAAAGCTGATAAAAGTAGCCGTGGTCATTATTTCGTTTCTTCTGTGTCAGCACTGTATTGCCATCCCGCAGAACCGCGTGACCGTAGAAGCAAAAGGAATTGCCAACGATAAGTACCTTCTTCCCGTCCAGCTTCTCCATAGCGGCATTGGATACGGCAGGGCCCGTCGTTGTTTCTTCGGAGGCGTTCGTGTCGGCACAGCCAAAGCAGCCAACCAGACAAGCAAGTGCAACCAACAGTGCTACAAGTTTTTTTGCTTTCATAATTTCTTCTCCTTTTTTGCTGTATTTTAGATTGTATCTCAAATACAAAATTATTGTAACATCGAATTCGACAAATAGGTATTCAAAAAGCGTGATAAATATTTATGCTTTTTAAATATTTCTTGTAATAAAACTTGCATATAATCGATGATCGGTTATAATAAAAGCGGAGGTGGCAGACTATGACATTTCAACAATTGCAGTATTTGCTGGCGGTTCATCGAAACGGCTCCTTATCGTTGGCGGCAAAGGAACTGTTTATCACGCAGTCCGCGGTCAGTAACACCCTTGCCGCATTGGAAAAGGAACTGAACTGCCGGATCTTTACCCGCAGCGCCTACGGTCTGACGCTCACACCGGAGGGAAAGCGGATCGTCTCCTATGCAAAGCGCATCTGCGAAAACTATAGCTTGCTGACCGGAGTACAACAATCAGATCGGCCCCAGCTTCGTGTTGGTGCGCCAAATTACGCACCGGCTTGCAAGGCTTTTTCCCGGATGCTTGAGGAGTACAAGGATCGGGACAATGTGGAGTTCTCTTTTAACGATCACGCAAACATTGACTTATTTGACCGGCTGCTGCACGGGTATTCTGATATTTCCATTGCCTTGACGATCTCTGCTTATGACCAATCCGTCGCAGAGAAGGTCAAGGTGAAAAAACTGATGAGAGAAAAACTTTGTGTGATCCCGGCAGCGATCTGCATCGGTCCCGGGCATCGGCTGTACACAGCGGAGGATCCGAAGCCGCAGGATTTTGCGGAAGATCGCCTGGTGGATGTACCGGGACGGGGAGTCTCGGGGATCGGTGTGCTGCCCGCATATGTTCCCATCAACAAGAACAAGGTACTGGTATGTGGAAGCCATACGCTGAGAACAGAAATTTTGCAAAAGGGGCAGGCCTATGCTATCCGACACCTGCCCGGCCGGGCAATACGGGAGCGTGAGGAGCTGAGATATATTCCGATCCCGGGCTTGACCTACATCATTGCCGCCTATACGGATCCGATCCGTCCTATGACCCCGGAGGTCACCCGCTACCTGGAGCTGGTGCGGGAGGAGATTCGGTTATCCTACGATGAATGGGACGAAAGGATGATTCAGTTTTGACATAAGGGGTGGCTTGTAAAAACAGCCTTATACACAAAAAACGACAGCTTCGAAAGAATGCTGTCGCTTTTTTGGATTACATTTGCAGGGCTCACCGCTTTAAGGCTCCGTATATTCTTCGGGATAGTAGGGTCGGGTCATGGCGAAGTTGCCATTTTGGTCATACACGTTTACACGGAACCAGCCGCAGTGAGGGAAAAGCTTGAAGCTGGCGGAAGTGAGGCTTTCTTGATCTGCGTCCTTGCGCTGAACTCTCTCGGCATCGCTGGTGACAAGGATCCGGGCAGCGGGGTCACATTCTACAATGATGCGGCCTTCTTCAATACGCAGGGAGTGGATTGCCGGACCTGTGGATATATAATAGCTTCCTTCCTCCAGGGCTTCAGTAACAGAACGGTATTCCAGATTATCGGCTTCGATTTGGGTCCAGGCACAGAAGGTATTGCAAAGCTTGTGACCCAGGGGATACTTGTTGTGATTGTCATCTGCGGCAATGGGGAACACTTTTTGACCTGCGCGAAGCATAGCATCATACAAATACTGGTTGCAGTCATCATAGCCCAGCTTTACAAAGAGACTGTTATAGACCTCCAGGGCGTTGAGACCCTGGTAGGAAAGAATGCGCCGGGGATCGTCGTGGGACCAGCCGGGATGATTGTATGTTACAAAGAAGCCTTTTTCCCTGGCGGTGGTGATCACCTCGTTAACATCCCGGACCTCAAAGCCCCGTTCATAATCGGGAAGGGTTTCATCTACTGTGAGCAGGGGGCGTACCGTCTCAGGATGATATTTGATATATTTTTCCCGGTGATACAGGGGCATAGTGATATTGTCTTCCTCCAGACCGATCATACAAAGATGGATGGTGGGGTGTTTTCCCGGCAGCCCTGCTTCTTCATCCGGGGTGATCAAGGTGAACTCCAGACCGTTCAGGGGAAGAAAGGAATCATCCTTCAGATCCTTGTGGGGGATGAGAATATCGTGGTCGGTAAAGGCAACGATGGAATATCCGTTGGATTTGTACAGCGCTTTTACCTCCTCCGGTGTCAGAAAACCGTCGGAAAGATTGGTGTGACAGTGCAGATTCGCTTTGTAAAACTGTCCCTTGCTGCCTAATAAGTACTTGCTCATTTCTAATCTCCTATTCTGATTAATATGTGCTGTATATCGTTATTATCTTTCAAAAAGAGAATTCCGTCAATAGAAAAATATCAGATATTGGTTAATTATCCTAAAAAATTGAAAGATACTATTGAAATGCTGCTGCTATTTTGCTATAATTACCGGGAAATGGAGGAAAGTTAATTATGAAAAAATTTGTTTTAATTCTTACAGTCATTGCGTTGCTGCTTACCTTTGCAGCCTGCGGCAACGGTACATCCACCGGCGGTAACGAACAGGAGGGCAACTATATCACAGAAGAATATATTGCCGAGCAGCCTACCCAGTCTGCTACAGAGCCGGAAGATCCGGAAGAGATCCTGGCACACCGTCGGGACGCAGTGGAGCAGGAGATGCGCCGTATGTCCGCTGTGCTGTGGACACCCGCTGAGGTGGTTACTTACCATATGGCAAATAAGTCTTCCGGTGTTGAGGATGCGAAAGATACGGATCCCAAGCACGTGATCACCTTTGTTCCCGGCAATATCTACCAGGGTATTCCTTATACCCATGGCGGTGGCAGCGGCTACGGCTGGCTGTCCCTGGCAACCAGTCAGGACGAAAACGGTGTCTATACGCTGTCCGGTATGACCACAGATATTCTGTCCGGCTCCGGCGGTTCCAACCAGTTTAACTGCTCCCGTTTGGGCAATGACTGTGCCGACCAGCTTTTCTGGGCATGGGGACAGGTTTCCAGCTCTATTTCCTTCTTCGGCACCTCCACTATGACAGAGGGTAACGGCTGCTTGAAGGTCGGTTCATATGTGGCAAGCGGCAATTTCTCCAAGGAGAATAATACCTACGATATCGTGAAGCAGAACGGCAAGGAGACTATGTTTGCAGCGTATTCCTTGCTGCAAAAGGGTGACGCCATCATAAACTATACGCCCAACGGTGCCGGTCATACTGTTATGATCGTGGAGTGCCATACAGAGTATCTTGCTGACGGTACAGTGGATGGCATTAACAGCTATGTGACCGTTCTGGAGCAAACCGGCGCAAACGAGATCAATCAGACCAAGGAATTTAACGAGACCATTGGCAAGGAAGTCTATCTGTGCGAGCGGCTGGATGCCAAGTGGAGCTATGAGGATATCTTCGGTAAGGGTTACCTGCCTATTACCTGCAAGGAGCTCATCGATCCTGCGCCCCGTGCCGAGGTGCAGCTGACGGATTCCACCAAGGAGCCCACTGTGGACAATATGTTCAGCGGCAAAATTGCTTCCAATTACAGAATTTCTGATATTACCGTCCGCATTATGGACACCAACGGCAACCTGCTGCAGAAGGCAATCTGCTACGGCAGACAGGGTGAGATGCTGACCTTTGACCTGGGTCGCTTCGTGAATCCTTTGGAAGTGAATTCTATGCAGGGAAAGATCCAGTTGAACGAATTGGGAACAGGAACTTACCGCTGCACATATACAGCCCGGATTTCTACTGGTGAGCAGGTCATTTTCCGTGATTTTACGTTCAGTAAGTAATCGTATCCCAACAATATGCAGTGAAAAAATAAGCAAACAGATATGAGCACCCCCAATACCGGTTAAGGGTGCTCCCGAAATTGAGAACCTGGTGTTTATTGCTTCTGATAATATAAATGCAAAGATGACTGTTGGTGAGCTGACGCCTGATGCGGATATTACTGTTACAGTTACTTTGTACGACATTGCATTTACCAAAGCGTTTGATTAGGAAACTGCCCAAAGCTACCTGGATGCCGGTTATATCAATCTGCATAGCAGTGTTGAGGGTAAGGTTATTACCGCTGTTGACGGCGTTCTTAAGGTTACGGATGCTGCGGTTGAAGAGGAGACTACCCCCTCTGAACCTGAGATGACTGAGCCTGAAACAACTGAAGCAACTGAGCCGACAACGGGAGATTCTACACCCGAAGAGACTACAGGAGAAACAATAGCTTAATACAAAAAGACGGGGCACCTCGGTGCTCCGTTTTTTCCTATGGGGAATATGAAAGGGTCTCCTGCATCAAATGTAGAGAACGTGCCTGTGTGCCGTTCCCTATGTCATACCCTCTTGTAGGGACGGATGCCCACATCCGTCCGTTACTTTGACATTGCCTAATAATGGATCACAAAATCTATGTATGCCGCTTCCGGATCTCTTCTTCCAGCAATTCTAAAAACCGGTTACCTGTGGCACTCAAGGGACGGGTGGGGTTGGTGACACAAATGATTTCTAAAGATACATCCTTAAGGGGAATACACCGGAGACCGTACTGCTGGCAGGTCGCTTCAGAGGGCTTCCGGGAAAGGGTATAGCCAACCCCCTGGGACAGCAGATCATAGCGAATATCATCGTGGTGCACAGCAACGACATTTTCCCGGGGAATGTTAATGATGCCTTTCAGATAGTGACTGCGGGAATAGCCTCTGTTAGCGGTGTCAATAAAGAACTCGTTTTCCAGCTCACCTGCATCTACGGTATCGGAATGATACAGCCGGTGACCCTTTCCCAGGATGATCTCCACCGGGACCACATCCAGAACCTTATGCGCCAGTCCTTTATTCTCCAGCATACTTTTTAGCGGCAGGTTCCGGGAATGGAAGTTTTCGATAATGCCAATGTCGATTTCAAACATAGCAATTTTCAGATGGGTTCCTGTGCCCACCGGAGAGATGGTGATACCGGTATCCCGCTTGTGGGCATTTTCAGCGATCAAACGGGTAATGGCAGCTTTTGCAGGTTTATAGTTGTTGGTTGCTATGTGCAGGTTGTTGAAGGAAGTGTCCTGGATATTCCCCAGCTGGCGGTATCTTTCGCAAATGTGGGTGGCGTGATCCAGTACCTTTTGCCCGTTGGCAGTGAGGGAAAGTCCTTTTTGCGTGCGGATAAATAACGGATAGCCCAGTTCCTTTTCCAGATTGCTGATGGTTATGGAAACGCTGGAAGTGGTGACGACCATATTCTTTGCAGCCTGGGAAAACGTGCCTGCTTTGTGGACCTCCAGAAAGTATTGTAACTGTTGAAATGTCATACCGATTCCCCTTCCTTTGGCTTATTATAGCACGCAGATGAGAAAGGAACAAGAAGAATGTTTAATAAACTTTAAAACCTTTAAATACAAATTTAAATAGATTTAAACTGGCAGTTGATTTTGAAATGTGGTATAGTAGCATTGTAGTGATAAAACTGCAAGTATAAAACGAGGGAGTAAAGAAGATGAAGAGATGTTTTGTAGTCTTTCTGAGTGTTTTGATGCTGCTGTCTATGTTCGGCTGTAAAAACACAGATTCTCCGGAGCAGGAAACTCAGGCGCCCGAAGTAACCGAAAGCCCGGAGGAAGCGAAAGTATTGAAGATTTTAACCATCGGCAACAGCCATTCTTATGATGCCACCCAGCTGCTTTACGAGGTATTCCACGCAGAAGCACCGGAGCAGGAGGTCGTCATCGGCACAATGTACTATAGCGGCTGCTCCATTGCCCAGCATGTAAACTTTGCGCTGGCAAATCAGGCGGTGTACGAATATAGTGTCAACTCCACCGGCACCTGGGAACGAATCCCGGATGTTACCCTGCAAATGGGAATCCGTGCTCAGGCATGGGATATTGTGGTGATTCAGGAAGTATATGGCGGCGACGAGAAGCGCTTCAATAATGATAACCGGCATAAACTGGTTGACTATGTAAATGAAAACTTAAAGACACCTCACATTTTTGTGTGGAATTCGGACATTGTCTGCCCCACAGACGAAACCTTCTACAGTCCTACATATGATCCGCAGCCCCCGTCAACCTTCCGGGTTAACCAGACGGAAATTCACGGCTTTGATTCTGTGAACGATCTGCGGCTGACACAGCAGAATGTGATTAAATACATCCTGCCGGATGAAACCTATTCTAACTATATCCCCTCCGGAACGGTGGTTATGTATGCCCATCTGGTGGATGGCTGGACACAGACAGATCTGTACCGTGACTATATCCACGTAACCGACTTCGGCAGACTAATGGTTTCCTATATGTGGTATGCTCAGCTTACCGGCAAGCCGTTGACAGAAGTGAAGGTGGACACCATCGAAGCATCCCTGCGCCACAGACGGGCAATTAAGCTTGGCGATATGGAAGTTACGCAGGAGATGAAGCAGACCATTATCGATGCCGTAAACTATTCCCTGGAGAACCCCTGGAAGGTCCCCGGTGAAGCTTGATCAAAACAGGAGGAAAAGATAATGAAGATTTTTACCATTGGCAACAGCCATTCTTATGATGCCACCCAGCTGCTTTATGAAGTGTATAAGGCACAGGCTCCGGAACAGGAAATCGTTGTCGGCACAATGTACTATAACGGCTGTTCCATTGAAAAGCACGTTAAGTTTGCTTTGAATAACGAGCCGGTATATGAATACAGCGTCAATTCCAACGGCACCTGGCAGCGCACCAAGGGTGTTACCCTGGAAGCAGGTATCCGGGCAGAGGATTGGGATATGGTCGTGATCCAGGAGGTGTCCGGTTGCGACGAAGGAAAGTTTACAAATGACAACCGGAAGATCCTTGTGGACTATGTGAATCAGCATTTGTCCCATCCCCATACTTTCCTTTGGAATATGGACATCGTTGCGCCCAATGACGAAGCCTTTTATGCGCCGGACTATGATCCTCAGCCTCCGGTTCATTTCAAGGAAAAAATGCGCCTGCTGAACAACAATAACCCTGTTACCGCCCTGCGGGGATCTCAGCAGAATGTGATTAAGTACATCCTGCCGGACGCAACCTACACTAATTATCTGCCCACCGGAACCGCTGTTATGTATGCCCATTTGGTAGACGGCTGGAAGCAGACGGAGCTGTACCGGGATTATGTCCATGTATCCGATCTGGGACGACTGATCGCTTCTTATATGTGGTATGCTCAGCTTACCGGTAAGCCGCTGACAGAAGTGAAGGTGGACACCATCGAAGCATCCCTGCGCCACAGACGGGCAATTAAGCTGGGTGATATGGTAGTAACACCCCGGATGAAGCAGACCATCATCGATGCCGTAAACTTCTCCCTGGAGAATCCCTGGCAAGTGCCCGGCGAAGCTTGAGCCTGCTTTGTTTCACAACAAAAGATATCCCATTGGACAGCAATGTGAAATGCCAAGGGGGAAAAAGAGGCAGTTTTGAACTGCTTCTTTTTTTGAAAAAATTTTTCTGAATTTCAATTCAATCGATGATTGATACGTCAAATAAAAATGTGTGTATTCGATAAAAGATGGTAAAAAACGGCAGGTTCCCTTGTGCACTATGCGAAGAAAAGTGTTGAAAATACTGGATAAATGTGCTATTATCAGCATTAATCAATAAACCGGGAGGTGCAGATATGAATATCTTAGTTTGTGTGAAGCAGGTGCCGGGTTCCGGTGCCGTGGAAGTGGATCCGGTAACCGGCGTTTTGAAGCGAAACGGTGTACAGAGTAAGATCAATCCCTATGACCTTTTTGCGTTGGAAACGGCACTGGCTTTGGTTGATGAGTTCGGCGGTCGGGTGGAAACCCTCACTATGGGTCCCCCTCAGGCAAGAAATGCGATTGAGGAAACCATCTGTATGGGCGCTGTTGGCGGTACTGTGATCACTGACCGGAAATTTGCCGGTGCGGACGTGCTTGCTACAGCCTATACTTTATCCCAGGGAATTTCCAAAAGCGGACCGTACGATCTTATTATCTGCGGGAAGCAAACCACCGACGGTGATACCGCACAGGTTGGAGCCGAACTGGCGGAATACCTTGGCATTCCCAATGTATCCAATGTTTTGTCCGTCGAGAATGTAAAGGACAACAAAGTCTACTTAAAGACAGGGTTGGATGACAAGGTTGTAACGATGTCCATCAATCTTCCTTGCCTGATCAGTGTGGAGGGGGAGATCAATACCCCCCGGCTGCCGTCCTATAAGCTCAAAAAAGAACTTCGGGATGATATGGTCTGGTTTATGACCTTTGCTGACTTTGAGGATCAGGATGCAGATCATTATGGATTGTCCGGTTCTGCCACTCAGGTGGAACGAATCTTCTCTCCCACAAAGAATACCCAAAGACAGGTCGTTGACGGCGATGCCGACCAGCAGGCTGAATCCATATACAGACTTCTGCTGGATAATAAAATGCTGTAAAGGGGGAAATCGGTATGGGAAAACTTGTTGTTAATCAAAATATGGTATCTCCACTGGTGGCAGAAGCCATCATCCAGATGTGCCCCTTCGGTGCGATCAGCTACCAAAACGGTCAACTGGATATTTCCTCCGCATGCAAGCTGTGCAAGATGTGTGTCCGTAAGGGCGGCGGTGTGATCACCTTTGAAGAGAATGTAAAGGAAATCGACAAATCCCTTTGGAACGGAATTTGTGTTTACGCGGATCATACTGGCGGAAAGCTCCACCGGGTCACCCTGGAGCTTTGCGGAAAGGCGAAGGAACTGGCAGAAGTTACAGGACACCCTGTTTATGCGCTGGTGATCGGTAACAATGTGGGGCAGTGTGCGCAGGAGCTTCTCTACTATGGTGTGGATAAAGTGTTTGTATATGACCATCCGGCATTTACTGAATTCCGGATCGAACCGTATACGGAAGCTTTTTGCGATTTTATCGATAAGCAGAGACCGTCTTCTGTGCTTGTAGGCGCTACCAATCTGGGCAGACAGCTTACACCCCGCGTAGCAGCCAGATGCAGAACCGGTCTGACAGCTGACTGCACGGTGCTGGAAATGAAGGAAAATACCGATCTTGTCCAGATCCGTCCTGCCTTTGGCGGCAACATTATGGCGCAGATCGTGACTCCCAATTCCCGTCCCCAGTTTTGTACGGTGCGATACAAGGTGTTCCAGGAACCGAAGCCTGCCGAAGCTCCCTCCGGTGAGATTATTCCTATGGATATTTCTATGAAGATGCTGATTTCCAGTATTGAGATCCTGGAAACAATACCTAAGCCCACAGATGTGGATATTTCCGAAGCGGATGTGATCGTAGCGGTTGGACGAGGTGCTGCTTCCGAAGCCGCAATAGAAAATGCCCGGGAGCTTGCCCGGCTTTTAGGCGGTGTGGTGGCTTGTACACGTCCGCTGGTGGAGTCCAACCTGATGGATGCCAAGCTGCAGATCGGTCTTTCCGGCAGAACAGTGAAGCCGAAGCTGATCATTACGCTGGGTATTTCCGGTGCGGTGCAGTTTGCGGCAGGTATGAAGTCATCAGATTGTATTGTAGCCATCAATAAGGATGAAAACGCACCTATTTTTGATGTTGCCCACTATTGTGTGGTAGGGGATGTCAATGAAATTCTCCCTAACCTCATCGCAAAGATTAAGGAGGGCTAAAATGTACAATAAGATTATTGCAAATGATATTGAAGCGCTGTCTAAAATTGTTGGTGCAGACAATGTGCTTTCCGGTTCTCAGATCAGTACGGACTATGCCCACGATGAGCTGGGTGATGTACAGCGTATGCCGGAGGCTTTGGTTCGGGTACAGTCCACGGAGCAGGTATCTGAAGTGATGCAGTATGCCTGGGAGCGGAACATTCCAGTAACAGTCCGGGGAAGCGGAACAGGTCTGGTTGGCGCAGCAGTGGCAGTAGAGGGCGGTATCCTTATGGAAATGACCGCAATGAACAAGATCCTGTCCCTGGATCCTAACAACCTTACCGTAACAGTTCAGCCTGGTGTGCTGCTGATGGAACTGGCTGCCTTTGCAGAGGATAACGATTTCCTGTATCCCCCGGATCCGGGTGAAAAGTCTGCAACCATTGGTGGCAATATCTCCACCAATGCAGGCGGTATGCGTGCGGTAAAATACGGTGTGACCAGGGATTATGTCCGGGCATTGACTGTGGTTATGCCCAACGGCGAGATCCTGAAGCTGGGTGCCGCAGTTGCAAAAAACAGTTCCGGCTATAGCCTTAAGGATCTGGTGATCGGCTCTGAGGGAACCCTTTGTATCATTTGTGAAGCTGTTCTCAAGCTGGTTCCGCTGCCCAAGAAGTCTGTGAGCCTGCTGGTTCCGTTTATGGATATGGCAAGTGCCATTGAAGCTGTTCCGGCAATCATTCGTTCCAAAGTGATTCCTACAGCTATTGAGTATATGTCCCGGGAGACCATTCTGTTTTCTGAAAGCTATTTGGGCAAAAAATTTCCGGACACAAGGTACGATGCCTATATTCTGCTGACATTTGATGGCAATACCGACGAACAGGTTGAGGCGGATCTTGCCGTTGTGGCAGATCTGTGTATCGATCGTGGTGCGGTGGATGCCTATATTGTGGATACGGAAGAGCGCAGAAAGTCTGTCTGGACTGCCCGAGGTGCATTTCTGGAGGCAATTAAGGCCTCCACAACGCAGATGGATGAATGTGATGTGGTCGTTCCGGTGAATAAAATTGATGAGTTCATTAAATTCACCCACACACTGGCAGAGGAATTACACGTGCGGATCCCCAGCTTTGGTCATGCCGGTGACGGAAATCTGCATATTTATATCTGTCGGGATGCTCTTTCGGAGAAAGAATGGAAAAATACCCTGTCTGCTTGCTTTGACCGTATGTATGCCAAGGCAGAGGAATTGGGCGGCTTGGTTTCCGGTGAACACGGAATCGGTTATGCCAAGAAGGACTACCTGAGAAAGCAGTACGGCGATACACCCATTGCCCTTATGCAGGGAATAAAAATGACCTTCGACCCCAAAAATATCCTGAATCCCGGAAAGATCTGCTTCTGAGAAGATATTGATTTTGAATGATCCCCTGTATTTCCCTTTTGAAAATACAGGGGATCAAATTAAATTGAGACATATGCCTGCAAAGAATAACTTGCTATAATTTCCAGGCAGTGATATAATGAATAAGATCAATTACATAAGGAGATGGTGTTATGAGCCAGCAGCAGAAAAAAGAAAATACGCAAAAGGCGATCCGTGGTTTTTGCAAAATGATGGACAGCTTAGGCTGGAAATATGAGCTGAAGGAAGAGGAGCGATTGATCCTCACCGGTTCAGAAGGGGAGGAAATGAACATTTCTCTTAAGATGGTCTTTATTGAGGAGCTTGAACTTATCACGGTGTTGTCCACCCTGCCTTTTGAAGTTCCCAAGGATAAACGCTTGGATCTGGCTGTTGCGGTATGTGATGTGAATAATCGGCTTGCAAACGGAACCTTTGATTTAAATATTTCCGACGGTACTATCATCTGCCGGTTATGCAACAGCTATGCCGGCAGTGAGTTGAGTGAGGAAGTATATAAATATCTGCTCTTTGGTGCGTGCCATATGGTGGATGAATATAACGATAAATTCTATATGCTCAGTAAGGGTATCACCGACCTGAAGGGCTTTTTAGAGGCGGAAGAGAAATAAGGGGAGATTTACAATGGCAGATGAAAAGTTGCTGCAGGCACAAAAGCTGTATGCGCAGGTGTGCGATGTATTGGATAAACGCAAATGGAAATATGACAAAGATGAAGAGAAGTTTGTTGTGCATTTTAAAATCAGCGGAGAGGGATTGCCGATCTCTCTGATCGTGGTGGTGGATACAGAACGCACGCTGCTTCAGGTGTTATCTCCTCTTAGCTTTAAGACCAGTAAGGAGAAGAAAATTGAGCTTGCTGTGGCAGCCTGCTTCGCTAACTATGATATAGCAGACGGTAGCTTTGATTACGATATGTATGAGGACAGACTTCATTATCGCATTGCAGCGAAATACGCTGACAGCCGGATCGGTGATGAATTTATCGAGTATCTGATCGATTGGACCTGTACTGCCGTGGATACCTACAGCGATAAGTTTTTGGCATTGAGTAAGGGCTTGATCGACTTTGAAGGCTTTATGAAATGTAAATGAGGTGGATGTTATGATAAAAAGAATTTTTTCTGTCATTATGATTTTAGTTATTCTCTGCAGCTTCTGTACTGCTTGCTCTGCAGGTGGTGGGGAGGAGCCTGCCGGGACTACAGAGCAGCGACTGCCTGCCAATATTATGCAAAAGAGTGATCCTGCCCAGGATACCACTTTGAATATTCTGATGGTGGGCAACAGCTTCTGTTATTATTATGTGGAGGAACTGTATGGACTTTTGGCGGAGCATCTTCCTGAGGGAATCACGGATGTGGCGGTATATAATTTGTATTATTCCGGCTGCAAGCTGGATCAGCATTATAACTGGTGGATCCAGGACGCTTGCAACTATGAGCTTTACAAGGTAGATGCCAAGGGACGGCAGAAGCTGGAAGCGCAGAATATGTGGTCTTTAAATATGGCTATGAAGCAGGCAAACTGGGATTACATCAGCCTGCAGGGTGCTGCCAGCGGTACCAGCTATGTCAAGGATGACCCTGAGCAGGTCATCCAAAATGCCGCGAAATACGCAGAGCCGCTGCTGGATTGGTTCCACGAACAGTTTCCCAAAACCCAGCTGCTGTGGCACAGGACCTGGTTCTCTGAGGTGGGTCGTGTGACATCGGATGGCTATGAGTACAAGAAGGAAGATGAGCCTAAATACGATGCCGGAATGCTGTCGCTTTGCGAGTATATGTGCAATGAATTCGATCAGGATAAGGATTATGATCTGCTGATGGTAAATTCCGGTGCTGCCTGGACGGTGGCAAGAGAGCTGAATGAATCGGCAAATCTTCTGCCTTACGGCGGTCTGTGTGCCCGTCTGGGTAAAAATATGTTTGGAGATCTGCGGGAAAATTCCGGTGACGGATATCATGATGGAGATATTGGCGGTGCACAGCTGCTCAATGCCTATGTCTGGTATATGACTATTACCGGGGATACAGATCTTTCAGATAACCTGTACGAGCCGAAATATGCTACTGCGGCAATGACCTATACCTTGGCACCGGAGCTGATCGCGATGCTGAAGGATGCAGCAATGCGCGTGTTTGCGCAATAAGATAACAGAAAATCCTACGGTGGAAGCTGCTTTCTGCAGAAGCGGCTTCCACCGTATTTCTTTGCTTTGGAGAAGAAAGGGTATTTATGAAGAAACTTCTTGCAATGCAAGGAGAAAAGACATATAATAGATACAATATTACCATATAAGGATGGTGGACTGCTATGAAAGTAGTGCTTCAGAATCTGACAAAACAGTTTCCCGGTGTGGGAAAGGGAAATCCTCCTGTGATTGCGGTAAATGATTTTGACTTTGAGATCCCGGACGGAAAGCTGATCGGCTTGCTGGGACCCTCCGGTTGCGGAAAAAGTACAGCGTTGAATCTTATTTCCGGACTGCTGACTCCTACAAAGGGACGGATTTTGTTTGGGGACGAGGATGTGACAGATGTACCTCCGGAAAAACGGGGTGTTGGCCTTGTGTTCCAAAATTATGCCTTATACCCCCATTTAACGGTGCGGCAGAACATTCTGTTCCCTTTGCAGAATCTTCGGGGTAAGGATAAGCTGCCGAAGGAAGTGATGGAGCAAAAGGCTTTGGAAGCTGCGAAGCTGGTGCAGATCGAAAAGCTGATGGACCGGAAGCCCAGCGAGCTTTCCGGCGGTCAGCAGCAGCGTGTGGCTATTGCCAGAGCTTTGGTAAAAATGCCCCGGGTACTTCTTTTGGACGAGCCGCTGTCCAACCTGGATGCCAGATTGCGTCTGCAGACCCGGGAGGAACTGAAGCGGATCCAGCAGGAGACCGGAATCACAACGATTTTTGTCACCCATGACCAGGAAGAGGCTATGAGTATTTCAGACCTTATTGTGGTTATGAAGGACGGCGTGGTGCAACAGGTAGATCTGCCTCAAAAGGTCTATGATGACCCTGTGAATCTGTTTGTCGCAAAATTCCTGGGTACACCGCCGATTAATGTGTTTGGCGGCAAAGTTGTGCAGGAGAAGCTGTACATCGGTGAAGAGGCAGTTCTTTCTGTGCCGGGTGTTGCCGACAGAGAGGTATATGCAGCGATCCGTCCGGAGGGCTTTGAACTGGAAGAAGAGGGTCCTTTCACTTGCAAGCTTACCGGTGTGGAAGTAATGGGCAGAGATATCAGTGTGGTATGTACCCATAGTGCCTGTGAAAATGCTGCTATCCGTGCCATTATCGATTCAGACAATACTGTTAATGTCGCAGATACGGATGTCCGGCTCTCTCTGAAGCCTCACAAAGTGTTCCTGTTCTGTAAGGAAACCCAGGAACGGATCCGGTTCTAAGGGAGGCTGCTATGGAAAAACAAAATCGAAAGGGTTGGCTGTACTTATTACCGGCGATCCTTTTTCTGGGCGCCTTTATGGTATATCCTCTGGTGGATGTATTTATCTACTCTTTGGAAGAAGGCTTTAATTTTGCGTCCCAGTCCTATTCCGGTGTAGGTTTATACAACTATTCCTATGTACTCCACGACCCCTATTTTTTGCAGGCAGTGAAAAATACCTTCGTTCTTGTGATGATCACCGTCCCGTTGTCCACAGGCTTGGCACTGATGATCTCTGTGGGGCTTAGTTCTATTCAAAAGCTCCGGGAATGGTTCCAAACAATTTACTTTCTGCCTTATGTGACCAATACCCTGGCTGTGGGTTTGGTGTTTATGATCCTTTTCAAGAAAACACCTTATACAGACGGTCTTGCAAATTTGATCATCAACTGGTTCGGCGGTGCTTCTGTAGATTTTATTGACGGTCCTTACTGGGCAAAGATGTTTGTCCTGTGCTTCTATACGATTTGGGTAGTAATGCCTTTTAAGGTGCTGATCCTCACCAGTGCCCTGGCTTCGGTGGACGAGCAGTATTACCGGGCAGCCAAAATTGATGGCACACCCGGCTGGCGTGTATTTACCCGGATTACCTTGCCGATGATCTCACCGACGCTGTTCTATTTGATCATTACCGGCTTTATCGGCGCTTTTAAGGCATATTCTGATGCAGTGGCTTTGTTTGGTACAGATTTGAATACTGCAGGAATGAACACCATTGTCGGCTATGTTTACGATATGCTCTACGGCAGCAGCGGTGGATATCCATCTTATGCTTCCGCAGCGGCAATCATCTTGTTTGCAATCGTTTTGACCATCACGTGTATCAACCTGATGGTCAGCAAGAAGCATGTGCATTATTGAGGTGACGGTTATGGAAAACAAACAACTGAAATCAAAACCGTCTGTGGGAAAACTGTTTGTGTATGCCGGTCTGGTGCTTTGGGCATTGATCGTCCTGTTCCCATTTTACTGGATGCTGCTGACCTCGGTGAAAAGCTACAGCTCCTATAATGCTGAATTTGTGCCGCAACTGTTTACGTTGCATCCGACCTTGCAGAACTATCTGGATGCCTTTACGCAAGTACCTCTGGCAGATTACTTTTTAAATACTGTGATCTTTACAGTGGCAACTACTGCGTTGATGCTGGTGGTTACGGTGTTGGCGGCATTTGCTTTTGCTCGTATGCGATTTCCGGGTAAAGATCTGGTGTTTACGCTGTTCCTGTCACTGATGATGATACCCGGTGAATTGGTGGTCATTACCAATTTTGTAACTATTACGGAAATGGATCTGCGGAACAACTTCCTGGGTCTGATCCTGCCTTCTGTAACCTCGGTGTTTTATATCTACCTTTTGAAAGAGAATTTTTCCCAGATCCCAGATGAACTGTATTACGCTGCCAAGGTGGATGGAACTTC
Organism: Faecousia sp.; assembly: GCA_045540795.1. Lineage (GTDB taxonomy): Bacteria > Bacillota > Clostridia > Oscillospirales > Oscillospiraceae > Faecousia. The sequence continues at coordinate 18,068 of JAZQHW010000199.1, forward strand.
GGATTTCCGGTATCTTTGTAAGGTGCTTATTCCTATTTGCCGTCCCACTATTATCACTATTACCATCTTGAAAGTGATTGAATGCTGGAACTCCTATGTATGGCCCCGGCTGATCACCGATGACCCGGATTTCTACCTGGTTTCCAACGGAATCCAGTTTATTCGGGAAAACGGCTTTGGCAGAGAAAATATCCCGGCAATGATGGCAGCGGTGGTGGTCATATCTGTACCGCTGATCCTTCTGTTTTTGGTGTTTCGCCGTAAGATTATGGCAGGCGTGGCAAGAGGAGGTATCAAGGGATGAAAAAAATTGTTTCTTTGTTGCTGCTTCTGACGCTGCTGCTGACGATGGCTGGCTGTCACGGAGCAGAGCAGCGCAATACCTTCTCTGTGCCGGATCAGTTTGATACGGAAAAGAATTATGAGATCACATTCTGGGCAAAGAATGATACCAATATGACACAGGTGGCAATATATGAAAAGGCTGTGGCAGACTTTGAAGCGCTGTATCCCAATATTAAAGTGAATCTGCGTCTTTATACTGACTACGGTAAGATCTATAATGATGTCATCACCAACATTGCAACGGATACAACGCCAAATGTCTGTGTAACCTATCCGGATCATATTGCCACATATCTGACCGGTGCCAATTCTGTGGTGCCGTTGGATACCCTTTTTGATGACCCAAAATACGGTTTGGGCGGCAGTGAGGTTCGTTTTGATGCCCCTGCCCGAAAAGAGATCGTCCCTAAGTTTTTGGAAGAGTGTCTCGTGAACGGCTATTATTATGCCATTCCTTATATGCGCTCCACAGAAGCCTGCTATGTAAATAAGACCTTCGTGGAAAAACTTGGCTATACATTGCCGGAAACGCTGACCTGGGATTTTGTTTGGGAAGTAGCACAAGCAGCTACAGAAAAGAATCCGGATGGCACCTATAAGGTCAACGGGCAGAAGGTTCTGATCCCGTTTCTGTACAAGTCCACAGATAATATGATGATCCAGATGCTTCGCCAAAAACAGGCAGGTTATTCCACTGATAATGGCGAAATTGAAATTTTCAATGACACTACAAAGCAGATCCTCTACGATGTGGCAGCCGGTGCTCAAACTGGTGCGTTTTCAACTTTCAAGATTTCCAGTTACCCGGCAAACTTCTTAAATGCCGGACAATGTATCTTTGCGGTGGACTCCACGGCAGGTGCCACCTGGATGGGTTCTGACGCACCGCTGATCGATATTGCAGCAGATAAGCTGGTGCAGTTTGAAACACAGGTTATGACCATCCCGCAGTATGATCCTGAAAATCCTGTAATGATCTCTCAGGGACCTTCTGTTTGTGTGTTCAATAAAGAAGATCCCCAAGAGGTGTTGGCATCCTGGCTGTTTGCCCAGTTCCTGCTGACAGATGTTGTGCAGATCGCCTATGCCCAAACGGAAGGCTATTGCCCTGTAACCTTGAAAGCGCAGAACACAGATACTTATCAGAATTACCTGGCAAGAGAAGGGGAGGACAACCAGCTGCATTATTCCGTAAAGCTGCAAGCAACAAAGCTATTGCTGAATAATACGGAAAGAACCTTTGTGACTCCGGTTTTCAACGGCTCTGCTTCCTTGCGGGATGCTGCAGGCGGTATGATCGAAAACACCACAAAGTCAGTTCGCCGGAAGAAAGAAGTCAACGAAGCATTCATTGATAACCTGTTTGCGGAGATGACGGCTTTACATCATTTGGATGAAGCCGGTGCTGAGAAACTCTCCGGCGGAGATCTTGGTCCATTGCCTTCTACGGCAGTAATTCTGTTGGCGACCCTTGGCGGCACGTGGCTGATTTTAGGCTGCAGCTGGATTTATGGGGTCCTGCGTAAGAAAAAACGATGAAATTTTACTGAAAGTATTGATTTTCTTGAAATGCGGAGTATAATAAAACCGTTCGTAAATTGATGGGAGAGATCCTGTCACAACAAATCACGATACATAAGGAGAAATTGAAATGAAAAAGCTGATCGCTATGCTGCTGGCACTGACTCTGGCATTGGGTCTTGTTGCTTGTGGCACTACCCCCGCAACTCCCACAACCGAAGCTCCTGCCGGAACCACTGAGGCTCCCGCTGAGGAGACCACGGAAGCTCCTGCTGAGGAGACTACTGAGGCTCCTGTTGAGGATACCACCGCAGGCGCTGCCGGCGAGGTTATGACCTACGCTGACTTTATGGCTGCCGAGCTGGAAGCAGAAGTTGTTATTGAGACCTATGTGCAGAATCATCAGTCTTGGTGGGAAGACAAGATCACTGTTTACTGCCAGGATGAAGAGGGCGCATACTTCCTGTACGAGCTGGCTTGTACCGAAGAGGATGCTGCAAAGCTGGTTCCCGGTACCAAGATCCGCGTGACCGGTTACAAGGCTGAGTGGGCAGGCGAAGTCGAAATTATGGATGGTACCTTCGAGTTCGTTGAGGCTGATCCTTTTGTTGTTGAAGCAAAGGACTACACCGACCTGCTGGGCTCTGAGGAGATGCTGAAGCATCAGAATGAGCTGGCTGCTTTCTCCGGTATGACCGTTGAAAAGGTGGAGTACAAGAACGGTGAGCCTGGTGATGACATCTATGTTACCTTGAGCAAGGACGGCAACAGCTACAACTTCTGTGTTGAGGTTTACCTCACTAATGCTGAGAGCGATGTCTACAAGACCGTTGGCGAGCTGAAGACCGGCGATGTTGTCAATGTGGAAGGCTTCCTGTATTGGTATGAGGGTATGAATCCCCATATCACCAACATTGAGATCGCAGAATAATTTCTTAGGAAGCTCTCGCCTGTAGGCGGGAGCTTTTTTTATGAGGTTATAATTATGGTAAAGCGTAGGTTATTAGCAATCGCTTTGATGATTGTTTTGTTGCTGTCAGGCTGTAGTAATGCAGCAGATACAGTAAATACAGAGGCGGAGGAAAGTACAGTGCTCTCTAAAGATGTAATGTACCGTGTGCTGTTTATTGGTAACAGCTATACTTTTTATAACGATATGCCTACAAATTATTTCCAGATAATGGCAAGAGCCTGCGGTTATCAAGTGGAAGTGTCCAGCATTACAAAGGGTGCCTATACTTTGGAGAAGTTTGCTGATCCCGGCGATCCTTATGGTTCGATGGTGGATAAGGCGCTGTCTGTGGAAGGCGCTTATGACTATGTCATATTGCAGGAACAGAGTGTTCGTCCTGTAAGCGATGCCAATGCGTTTTATGACGGAGTCCGCGCATTGACGGAACGGATCAGAAAGATAGGCGCAAAGCCTGTCCTGTATGCCACCTGGGGACGTCAGACCGGCAGTGACAAGCTGAAAGAGATTCAAATGACCAGTGAGGAAATGAGCTGGCACCTGGCTGCTGCATATAGTGCCATCGGTGAGGAATTGAATATCCCTGTGTTCCACGCAGGTCTCGCTTTTTTGGATATCAACACCAACACAGATATTGATTTGTATAATGCGGATCTGTCCCATCCTTCTTCTGTAGGCAGCTACTTGGCAGCTATGACGCTGTTTTCCGGAATTTTTGGTGTAGATCCGGTGACGGCACCTTTTTCTGGTGTCGTTTCCGGGGAAGCGGATACTGCTCTGCGGAAGGCAGCTGCCAAGGTGGTATTTGACTGCCCGGAAATTCCGAATGCATAGAAAGCAGATAATGTTTAAAGTATTGAAAGTAATTGTATAGAATTTTTGTATTTTATTTCTCCGGTTGACTTAATGGAGCGTACTGATATAATTTAATTAAGTCACAAAAGGAGGCGCAGTATGGAAAAGATTACGGTTATTGGCGATATTATGGTAGAACCGCCCTTTATGCAGCAGGTTGCAAACAACGGTACATATGATTTCAAACCATCCTTTGCACCGTTGAAATCTCTGTTCCGGGAGTCTGATTATGTGATCGGAAATTTGGAAACACCTTTGGCAGGAGAGGAATCCGGTTACACAAAGGAGCTGGTAAGTTTCAATTCCCCGGATACACTGGTGGACGCACTGCAGGAAATCGGTATTGACGCAGTATCTACAGCCAATAATCACAGTCTAGACCGGGGCTACGATGGACTTGCCCGGACGGTGGATACGTTGGACCGTTATAATATGGCGCATACCGGCACGTATAAAGAAAATTTTGAAGGTGACCGTGTTTTGTACTTTACAGTGGGAGACACCAGATTTGCAATGATCGCCTGCACCTTCTCCACCAATTACGGGATCAATCTGCATAACCTGGAAGGTTCTCGCAGTCGGTGTATCAATATGATCCATCCGATCAAGGGTGGAGGACGTATCTACAGACCGGTACCCCAGGTGTTTACAGATACCTTGCAGTATGTGGAAGGCTTGATGGGCAGAAAACTACTTTGGGAGGAAGCTACCAAGCTTAAGCGCGTGATGCAGATGCCCAAAGAATCCATCGATGAAGATATTCCCTGGGATGATTTGAATCAATGCTTTGCAGATGTGGCAGCGGACTATCGGGAAGCACGGGAAAAGGCGGATATTGTAATATTTTATCCCCATAGCGGTGGTCAGTTTAATGTAGAACCGGGGAATTATACCAGGCAGTTGGTAAAAATGTCCGCTGAACTGGGATTTGACGCTGTGTTTGCCGGTCATTCCCATACCTCCCAGCGGGCTGAGTATGTGGCAGGGAAGCCTTGCTTTTACTCTCTGGGGAATGTGAGTATGTCCCCGGGCACATTCTACAGTGTTCCTGAATGCCTGCCGGAGTATGGATTGGCAGCCCATCTATATGTGGATAACAAGAAGATCCAAAAGGTCACATTTTCCATCTTCAAGATGATCCAGGAAACCGGTGTACCAATGCGTGTTGTCCCTGTCCACGATTTGTACGGACAGCTTAACGCAGAGGAAAGAACCTGCCTGGCAGCAGAGGTGGCAGAGATCTATACCCGTGTTACCGGTGATGTAAATGCACCTTTACAACCGCAGCAGGAATATGAATTGATATAAAAAGGAAAGTGTGAGTATGAAAAGAATACTTGTTTGGACTTTAATCGTTTGCCTGTGTTTAAGCTTTTGTGCCTGCGGCGGCACGCAGAACGATCCGGAAGCAACGGAAACCCAGCCGCCCTCCACCAATGCACCTACTACTGTAAAGAGTTTAAAGGTTCTGGCAATTGGTAATAGCTTTTCTGTAGATGCTATGCAGCATTTGTATGCCGTTTCCAAGGCAGAGGGTGTTACTGAAATCGTTTTGGGAAATTTGTATATTCCCGGTTGTCCTTTGAGTAAGCATGCAGCCAATATCAAAACAGGAGAAGCAGCATATAAGTATTATAAGAATACCACCGGTGATTGGGTAGTTTCTCCAATGGCTTATACCTTGCTTCAGGGAATTCAGGATGAGGAATGGGATATTATCACAATGCAGCAGTCCAGTGGTAATTCCGGTCTTGTGGAAACTTTCGAGCCGCATCTTTCGGAGATGATTACTTTTGTCAATGAGAACAAAAAGAACCCGGATGCCAAACTGTTCTGGCATATGACCTGGGCATACCAGGCAGACAGTGATCACGGCGATTTTGCCGATTACGGTAACGATCAGAACAGTATGTATTTGGGAATTGTGAATGCGCTGCAGAAGTCTGTGGAACCGCTGAATGCATTTGAAAAGGTTATGCCTGTGGGAACGGCTATTCAGAATGCCCGTACCAGCTTTGTGGGAGATACCCTTACCCGGGACGGTTTTCATTTAAGTGACCTGGGTCGAGTGATCGCTTCCTACACCTGGTACACGGTAATCAACGGTCAGCCTTTGTACGCTGTGAATATTGACCGGGCAGGTGCTTTTACAATTACCGACAGCCATAAGAAGGTGATCGTGGAGGCAGTTAATGCAGCCATCGCTAATCCTTACGGTATTACACGCTCGGAGATTAAGGTTCCCTAATGAAATAAGATAACCGAGGCTTCCTGTTTTATAGGAAGCCTCGGCCTTTCAATGATAGAATATCGTATTCCAATGATAAAATAGTGTATTCCATCTGTAAAGCTCCTTATTTATAATCCTTTTATGGATGCGGAATTTATGTAATCCATTCGCAGGTACTGAAATGATAAGTTCTTAACTAAGGAGGAAATGCAATGTCTATCGCATATTTTGAAGAAGAAAAGATTTTTATGCTCCAAGGCAAAGAAACTACTTACGCAATCGGAATTGATAAAAAGGGTAAAGTCTGCAACCTGCATTGGGGCGGCAAGCTCAATGAGGTGGGGGACCTGCCGACGTTTGCTGATTTGGCACAGCGTGTAACGATGCTGGCACGGAAGATTCCTACTTCTGAGTTCCAGGAGTACCGTGGCTGGGGTGGACAGTCTGTTCAGGAGCCGGGACTGAAGATCACATTCCCTGATGGCACCCGTAACCTGTTCCTGGAATACCAGTCCCATACAATTGACGGTGAGACCCTGAAGATCGTTACGAAGGATTCTGAATATCCTGTTCAGGTAACGCTTGTCTATAATGTTAAGCCGGAGTTTGACATTATTGAGCGTTATACAGAGATCAAGAACCTGGGTAGTGAGAACTTCAACATTGAGATCGCTGCTTCTGCAAACTGGCATTTGCCCACCCGTAAGAATTACCGTTTAACTTACTTTACCGGTAACTACGGTCACGAGTTCCAGCTGAACCGTGAGAAGCTGGGAAGTGCTAAGCGAGTGCTGGAGTCCCGCCGTGGCTTGTCCGGCTTCGATTGCGTACCTTTCTTTATGATCGATGGCGGTGAGGCTTGCGAAGAACACGGTGATGTATACTTCGGCTCTGTTATTTGGAGCGGTAACTGGAAGATTATTGTTGATAAGAACAGCGATGATCTGGTCACTATTACCGGCGGCTTCAATGATTTTGATTTTACTTACTGCCTGGAGCCGGAGCAGACTTTGGAAACAGCTCGTTTCTTTGCCGGTTACCTGACGGAAGGCGGCTTCGGTGGCGTGTCCCGGCGTATGCATCGTTATGAGCGTGCAGAGATCATCCATCCTATGGAGCGGGACCGTGTTCTGCCGATCATCTATAACACTCACAATAGCTTCTACAACCGTGTGGATGAGAATATCATTCTGGGTGAGATCGAGCATGCCCACGAGGTTGGCATCGAGCTGTTCGTTTTGGAAGGCGGTTGGACCGGTTGGGGCGACCTGGATTGCCCGGATAATGATTACCATTCCCACCGTATGGGTTACGGTTCCTGGGAAGTGAACGAAAAGCGTTTCCCCAGCGGTTTGAAGCGGATCGGCGATAAGCTGCATAGCTACGGTATGAAGTTCGGTTTGTGGATCGAGCCGGAGGCAGTGTTCTACACCAACAAGGTTGCCCTGGAGCATCCGGACTGGATCGTAGGCTACAATAACCGGGAAGCAGAAATTGCCGGTATGAACTGCTATGTTCTGGATATGGCAAACGATGACGCTTGTGAGTACATCACAAATATCCTGATCAAGCTGATCGGTGAAAACGGCATCGACTACATTAAGAATGACTTTAACCGTGCCATTCCCCATATGGGCTTCCGGAGCGCACCTCTGGAGCACAAGAAGGAAGGCTGGGTACGCTATGTGCGGAATATGTGGAAGTGCTACAGCACCGTAAAGAAGCATTTCCCCAATTTGATCTTTGAAAACTCCGCCAGCGGCGGTAAGCGTACCGATCTGGGTATGCTGCAGATCGCAGGCCGTATGCACCGTAGTGACAACCAGGATCCTCTGGACGCTGTTACAATGTACGATGCAATGGCATACTTCATTCCTCCCAAGTTCCAGGGCGGTGCCTGCTTTGTGTCCGGTGCTTATTCTCAGTGGTTCAATGAGCGTCCTGCTACCATTGAATATCAGGGCTCTATGGGTATGCTTAGCTCTCTGTCTATTTCTATGGGCTTGCAGGAAGTTCCCAAGGAATACATTCCTGAGATCAAGCGTATCATTGCACTGGATAAGGAAATCCGCGAAGTGGTTCAGCTGGGTGATATGTACCGCATCGTTTCTGTACTGAACAATCCCTACGGTGTCTATCAGTATGTCAATTACGAACAGACCAAGTCTGTTGTGTTTGTAATGGGTCAGAATATGCAGTTTGCAGAAATGCCCGATCGTGCACGGATGAAGGGCTTGAAGCCGGATGCCAAGTATAAGGTTACCGGTTACGGTTCTTATTATAAGAAACCCTTCTGCCGTTATGAGAAGACTCAGCCGTATTACTACGAAGAGATCCCCGAGCGCACCAAGGACTACGGTGTATTCTCCGGTAACGGCTTGATGAACAGTGGCTTGCCTATTTGGGTCAAGGGTACTGCCCGCAGTGAAATCTTGGTTTTGGAAGAAATTTAAAGCAAAAAATCCACCGGACTAACCGGTGGATTTTTTTGGTTATATTAAGGAGCTATGCCTACGATTACATTGGACTGATCGAACATTAGCTTCACAGTGGACTGTTTCAAAACTTCTTCAGCAGTTGCCTTGTCCTTGGCAAGCATTGCCTTGATGGTGCTGCCGTTGACCAGATAGAGCTGATAGAAACCGTTCTTTACTTCTGTACAAGCGGTTACATCACCTGGGGTAGGATTGATATATGTGACACCGTCTGTTGCAGGGACGAACTCAGGGGTGATATAGCCTTCGCCTTTTTCTTTGGCGGTATAACCACCGGCGGTGAACAATTCGCTGAGCATAGATACAAATTTCTCTTCCAGTTCTTCTGCAGTGCCCTTTTCAAACTTGGTGATCCGCACCTCGTACTGATGCTCCCAATCCCAGGAGGGAGGTGTGGGGATGTAGGAGTGGGATTCGTTGGAGCAGGATGCCACCATCGTCATAGGGAAGGGAGACTGATCCCGGACAGCCATAGCATTGGTATCAAACATTTCATAGGGAGCAAATACCATACCCACATCGCCAAAGGACAGAGCATAGATGGGGATCTCAATCAAATCGCCTACGGTGGAAATGGAACGGCAGGGTTGCATAACTTCCTGGATCTGCACTTTGCCGGTGTCCATAGGTGTCAGCTTGTTGTTCATCTCAATGACCTTATTACCCAAAAGCTGACCCAGCTCTGTGTGATAGGTGACAGCCAATTCGTCGGAGAATTGAGACCAGGAATTCAGGTTGCCGGAAGCGCTGAGAATGAAAATGGAATGGCAATCCAATGCTTTTTCAACAGTTGCCCGCATAACACCGGGGTAGTCAGAAGTGATGGCATTGTAGTCCAGCTTGGAACCCAGGTAGTGGGCTTGCCAGTTCATCATCATAATATCTTTTTTGTCCTCCCGGACAAATTTAACGACCTGCAGCAGGTTGTCAGGTGCATCAAAGTGACCGATCAGCTGTTCTTTTGGGACGGTGCCTACACTTTCACCCATATATGTACCGTCAGCCAGGAGGTAATGACGGTTGCAGCTGACCTTTTCTTCCACACGCATATAAGAGCCCATCATTGTGGCAGGAGCTCGGTCAGCTAATGCCTGCTTAGCAGCCTCTACAGCCTGATTTTGAATTGTCAATTGATAAGCAGGGTAGTGGTTGATATAGGGAGCGTTGTGGTTGTGGGAGCAATGGAACATAATGTGATCAAAGGGAACACCGGTCTCCTTTGCGACAGCTTCCCGAAGGGGTTTCACCCAAGTCTCTACGGAGTTAAGCAGGTCTGAGGCTATCACCAAAACGGTTTCGCCGTCTTCACCGGTAATTGCGATACAGGTGATCATAAGGGGTTCGCTGACAACGGTGGAGTAGCGTTCTTCGTGGTCACCGAAGCCACCTAACTTCATACTCTCGTGAGGGGAGATATCGGTGGCGCCATAGCCCACGGAGAATTGTCCTTCCGGACTGGTCTTACCGCCGTCATCTTTGCCATCGGACTTGTTACAGGCGGCAAACAGGGAAAGAGTAACTAAAATGCAGAGGAAGAGGGATAACAGCTTTTTCATTGTGATTTCTCCTTTCGTATATATGAATATGGCGTATTATACATTGAAGAGGAAGTTTACAATGTCGCCATCCTTCATAACATATTCTTTGCCCTCGCTACGGACAAGACCCTTTGCTTTGGCATTTGCCATTGTGCCACAGGCTTTCATATCCTCAAAGGCAATTACTTCTGCCCGGATAAAGCCACGCTCAAAATCAGTGTGGATCTTACCGGCAGCCTGAGGAGCCTTTGTGCCGTTTTTAATGGTCCAGGCACGGCATTCATCGGAACCGGCGGTAAGGAAGGAAATCAGACCCAGCAGGGCATAGGAACTGCGGATCAGCTTATCCAAACCGGATTCGTTAACACCCAGTTCTTCCATAAACATTGCCTTTTCTTCCGGATCGTCCAGCTCGGCAATATCAGCCTCCAGTTTAGCGCAAATGGGGATCAGTTGGCTGCCTTCTTCTTCTGCCAGAGCTTTAACTGCCATAAAATGACGGTTGGCTTCCGGCTCGTTGATCTCGCTTTCTGCCAAATTGCCTACATAGATGGTTTTCTTCAGCGTCAGAAGATCCGAAGTGCCAATGAGTGCCATATCATCCTCAGAACCGTCAAAGGTGCGGGCAAGCTTACCTTCGTTCAAATGCGCCAGCAATTCGGTGAAAAGTTCAGCTTCCCGGGCAAACTTTTTATCGCCGCCCTTCATTGCCTTCTGTGCTTTGTCAATGCGACGCTCCACCATTTCGATATCTGCCATGACCAGTTCCATATTGATAATGTCGATATCCCGGATGGGATCTGTGCTGCCTTCCACGTGGGTTACATTGGAATCCTCAAAGCACCGGACCACGTGTACGATGGCATCGGTGGTGCGGATGTTGGAGAGGAACTTGTTGCCCAGACCTTCGCCCTGGGATGCGCCTTTTACAAGACCTGCAATGTCAACGAATTCAATGACCGCAGGAGTCAGCTTTTTGGGATTGTGCAGCTCTGCCAGCCAGTCAAGGCGCTCGTCGGGAACGGAAACCACACCCACATTGGGGTCAATGGTGCAGAAAGCATAGTTGTCTGCAGGAACACCTGCGTTGGTGATAGCGTTAAACAGAGTGGACTTGCCAACGTTGGGAAGACCTACGATACCTAATTTCATATATACTCATATCTCCTTTATTTCCAATGGTTTTTTCGTTTAGGGTGATGGCTTTTACACCATTTTTACACCATTTTATGCAAACAGTCTTTCAAACTGCTGTACAGCCAAGTTCATAGAATCG
>JAZQHW010000200.1:0-3909 GCA_045540795.1 Faecousia sp.
AGGGCAAGGATAACAGGTAACGCCTGCCGGGGGCGACCCCAGGACAAGTGCAACAGAGAGATGTAGCCGGTTTTCCGGTCATAGTGAAAAAGTGCGGTAAGAGCGCACTCGCCTCATGGGAACATTGAGGTGCTGTAAACTCTAACCGGAGCAACGCCGTGGAGGGACACATAGGTTTGCCCGACCGTCCCGAGGAGGCGGCTTGATCCCGTGAGCGATTGCGGGACTAGATAGATGGCTGTTAAAACAGAACCCGGCTTACAGACCTGCGTCGCAACTAAAAGAATCAGGGGTTGCTCATTTGTGAGCAACCCCTTTTATGCATTTTTATGGTTTTCTAGTAGAGTGCATTCCGTATACCGCAATGCTAATCGGAAACCAAAAGAAAGATATGCAGATCATTCCCTACACAACATTTTTAACGAACTTTGCTACATTTTTTACAAAATAAGGATCTGCCTTCATTCATACATCCGCATGTGCATCTCCACTGATCTCCTGTTGTCCGGGACACAGCGCCATTACTCGCAGGCGGTGCGTTTACCTTCTGTGTCAATACAACAGGTTCCGGACGGTTCAACACATTATCTTTGATCTGAGCCACGCATTCTACTAATTCACCATAAGCATACAGCAACATAACCTTTTCCCGCGCATTCACATAACCTATTATAGTCAAAACTACGGTTGCCAGAATACCGATGCCTATTAAGTCTCTGTTTAAATTTCCCAACAGAATACACAGCACTACACCTGCTAAGAAAGACACCAACGTCTTACGGAATACAACAAATCCAAGACGACCCTTAATCTCCGCGCCAACATTTCTAAACATTCTGCTTCTCCTCATTTCTTTAAATTATTATTGATAAACTTCCTAAAAAATCAAATGCCCTGTTCCCATCACCTCTTAATCAAATTACAAAAATATTCTACCGCATTTTGCGGTATTTGTCAATACAACAAAACGCAGTATGATATCCTACCTGTGAGGTGTTGTTTATGTATAGGCGCATACGGGATCTGCGGGAGGATCACGATTGGAAGCAGCGGCAGGTTGCTGAATATTTGAATTGTTCCCAGCAGGTCTACAGTAACTACGAACTGGGGCAACGGGATATTCCAACCGATGTATTGATTCGCCTTTCTGTACTGTACAATGTTTCTGTTGATTATCTTCTCGGCTTAACCTCCAATCCAAAACGCAACAAATGACGCCCTGCTGTTTGACTGGGCAGTGCTTCATTTTTATAGGTATTCATTTACTGGGCAATATCTACGATAACATTCTGTTCGTTAAACACCAGCTTGGTAGTGGTTTGTTCCAAAACTTTCTTTGCCACCTCTTCGCTGGCAGCCAGCATCATCTTAGGCATCGTAGCACCTGTAGGCATCATTATCAGCTGATAGAAGCCGTTCTTCACCTCAGTATACGCAGTTGTATCGCCAGGTGTTAGGTTCATATACTCCACGCCGTCACTGGCAGGTACAAATTCCGGAGTGATGTAGCCCTCGCCCTTTTCCTCTTCGGTCATACCGCTTTCGGTAAAGATGTTATCCAGCAAGCCGATGAGTGCTTTTTCCACATTCTCGGCAGTACCCTGAGGATACCGGGTCACACGGACCTCATAGTGCTGCTCCCAGTCAAAGGATGCAGGTGTGGGTAAGTAGCTGTGATAAGCATTGGTGCAGGATGCATAGAAGGTCATCGGATACTTGGAGTTTTCACGAACTGCCATAGCGTTGGTATCAAAGATCTCAAAGGGTGCGGCAGCAAAAGCCAAGTCACCCATAGAGAATGCATACAATTTCACTTCGCCGTCGGGGCTCTCATTGCCCATTGCGTCAAGGCCGGTCTTGGTAAACAGGATCTTACCGGTTTCGGCAGGTGCAAAGCTGGCAGCTGCATCGATGGCAATCTGACCCAATCCTTTTCCCAGTTCCATATAGTTTTCAAACTGTACTTCCCCGGCGATCTTGGAGTTATTATTCACGTTGCCAGAACCGCTTAAAACGAAGATGGAATGGCAATCCAGACCTTCCTCCACGGTGGTACGCATCACACCGGCATAGTTACTGGTGGCTGCGGTGTAGGGATTGGGAGAGGTACCTCTGGGGTGACCCTGCCAGTTGATCATTACGATATCCTTGCCGCCTTCCCGGGTAAACTTCACCAGCTGCAACAAATTATCCGCTTTTCCATAATGACCCACCAGCATCTCGGTGGCGACAGCGCCCACACCTTCGCCCACATAAGTGCCGTCAGCCAGCAGATAATGACGGACGGTATTGATTCCTTCCGGTCTTGTATAGGTGGTATACATCTGGGCAGGCTTCCGGTCCGTCATTGCGTCCTTTGCCGCCTTAACGCAGGCATTGATCACAGTCTGACGGTATGCCATATCGGAATAATCCGGTCCGCTATGGTTATGGGTGGTATGATAAAAAATCTGGTCCATAGGAACACCGGTTTCATTGGATATCTCTTGCTGGACGATTGCCGTCACAGCACTACTGGCAAGGAGCAGATCCAAAGACAGGAAAATTACAGTATTGTCCTCTTCATCAGTAAATGCCACACAGGTAGCATACAGGTCCTCCAGAACGGTTGTGGACATACGCTCCTCCTTGGGATCGTTATAGCCACACAGGTAAACAGAGTGGTCCGGAGAAATACATTCCTGACCGTAGCCTACAGAGAACGCAGCAACCGGTGTGGTCTCACCGGGCTTTTCTGCCTGCTGACAACCTGCAAGCAAGCACACAGCAAGAGCAAGCGTCAGCGCGAACGCAATCATTCTTTTCATTAGATATTCTCCAATATTTATTTTTTTCAACGGTTACATTGTACAGCGCTCTTCTTTCTTTGTCAACTATTTATTTTTCCGAATTTTCCTCTTCCGGGATCTTTGCCAAGCCTGCCACATCTGTTACCGGCAGAGAAAAGACGATGCCCTGCGCTTTTTTGCTCATACCCATTTCTGTGTAAAGAGCATTCATAATCTTATCCCGGATGCCGTTCTCCACCACCAGCATCAGAATTTCCTTTTCTGCGTGGATGGTAATGCCAAAGAAAGCCGCTTCCTTTTCCCGGGCAACTCCTCTGGCATTGAGGATCGTACCGCCCCGGGCACCCTCCCGGCGGGCAACATCCATTGCTTCTTCTGCAAATCCGGTATTCACGATCGCAAAGATCACCTGATAATTATCCGTTTTCATCGCATATCCTCCCTGCCCTGGCGGTTATTGCTCAGGAACTGATACATATTTACGCCGATAACACTGCTCAGCGGCACGGCAAAGGCAATTCCCTTTCCGTTTTTAATGGTTGCGAAGCGATCCTCCAAGCCCTTCATCACTTCATCCACCATATCCTCCCGGACAACACTCAAAAGCACAGCCTTGTGGATATTCAGTCCCAAAAGGTCCACCAGCTCCGAGTGGGCAGTTCCCACACCGCCGGTAACGATCTGGCAATTAACGTCATACTGGCTGAGTACATCCAGGTAAAACTCCGCCTTGGGGCGGTCAACAACAGTAAATAGCAGCTTCAGTTTCTTGATAGCCGATGCATCAATTGAATTTGCCACAACGTCACCTCCGATTTACATAAAATTAATAATCTGCTGATCGTCCGCATCCAGGATCCGCTTCATTGCTCTGCGTTCCTTCACATAATTGGACACCACAGACTTGAAGCCCAACAGCTGAATGGTGATCAGCGGGGTCATTGCCACCAGCGCCACCACGCCAAAAGCGTCCCGCAGCACTGCATCCGGTCCCTGGATGCCGACACAAGCGCCAATGGCAAAGGGCAGAATAAAGCCGGAGGTCATAGGACCGCTGGCAACTCCGCCGGAGTCAAAGGCAATGGCAGTATATACAGGGGGTACAAACAGCGAAAGTGCC
>JAZQHW010000201.1:0-9876 GCA_045540795.1 Faecousia sp.
CCGCTTGGCCTCCGACTTGGCATCATCCAAGCCGTCGGAGGTGTCAGCCACACCGTCAACGGTTTTCAGAACCTCAGCGGCGGTTTTTGCCGCAGCCTGGAGCTTACCCAGATCATTGGCATAGATATTCACGGAAATGCCGCTGCCGGTGAGCATACTCATATCCATTGTGGCAGAGGAGGCAGATACGGTGCATTCCATATCCTCGCACAGTGCTTCGATTTGTTTGCCCATAGCGGCACCGGAGGCGGTTTCGTCAGATAAGGTGATATAAACGGTAACGGTGTTTCCACCGCCGCCCAGCAGACCGCCGTTGCCGGATGCCATCATAGCACCGGCAGATTCGATACCCTCCAAGGTGGCGATCCGTGCCAGGACCTCATCGGAGTAGGCGACTGCCTCCTCCATGGTGGTATCCTCCGGCATGGAGATGGTCACAGTGGTGTTGGGCATATCCAGACTGGGCATAAAGATGAAGCCTTTGGATATGCTCCAAATGCCGCTGACTACCAAAAGCACGGCAGAAGCGGTGAGGATCACCCATTTGTGGTTCAAAGACCAGCTGACGGTCTTTTCATAAAGGGCAAGGAATTTATCCATCCAGCGCTGGCTGGTTTTCTTCTCCTTCCGGAGCATACCGGATGCCATTGCCGGAACTAAGGTCAGGGACACGATCAAGCTGGCAAGAAGTGCGTAGGTCATTGTCAGGGCAAGATCGGTAAATAACTGCCGGGTAATGCCTTCCACGAATACGATGGGGGCAAAGACACAAACGGTGGTCAGGGTGGATGCGGTTACGGCACCGGCTACCTGCCGGGCACCGGAAACAGCTGCCTGGACGGCATTGGCACCCTTTGCCCGGAGCCGGTAAATATTTTCGATCACCACCACGGAGTTATCCACCAGCATACCCACCGCCACCGCAAGTCCGGACAGGGAGATCATATTGATGGTCACACCGGAGAAGTACATCAATACGATGGCAAAGATCACGCTGATGGGAATGGAACACAGGGTAATAAAGGTGGGGCGCAGATCCTTTAAGAACAGGAACAGAATGAGAATGGCAAAGACTGCGCCTAAAAGCAGGCTGCTGAGAATGGTTTCCACAATGAGATAAATATAGTCGCACTGGTTCATCAGGGAAACAAAGTGCAGACCGGGATATTCACGCTCCAGCTGGGTAAAGCGCAGATTAATGTTGTCTGTGGTTTCTGCGGTGGCGAAGGTGCTTTGCTTTTCAAAGGTCAGCACGATGCTGTCCTGCTGATCCAGCTTAGCGTAGGTTTCATTCCGGTTATCTGTGACCATTACATTGGCAACGTCCTTCAGATAAATGGGGGAAACGTCCTCCATACCCATATCAAACAGAAGCAGGTCCTCCAGCTCCTCCAATGTGGTGATGCTGTCACCTACGGATACCATATACCGGGCATCTCCGTCGGACACGGTACCGGCAGGCATCGAGAAGTTTTGGGCGGTGAGGATGGAGGATACGGTTTGCAATGTCAAAAGCTGGGAAAGATCCGCCTTGGCAAGGGTCTGCTCCCGGGTGGTCTCCAGGGTCTTGATGCCTTCTTCCACCTGGGTCAGGGCATTGGTCACGGTGGCACGGTTGACAGCCAGCTCTGTGGCGGCGTTGGCAAGCTCCAAAAGTCCCGAGGCTTTCTGCTGGGACAGAAGGATCTGAGCATCCTTCAGCTGCAGCATACCGGAATCGATCTGGGTGATGCCGTCTTTGATTCCTGTGATACCCTGGTCCAGCTGGGTCATCGTATTCTCAAGATCTTTAACGGAGGTGTCCAAAGCGTTGGGGTCGATATCCTCCGGGATCAAAGCGATCAAAGCATCGATCTGTGCTTTCAAGGCATCCAGTGCCGGCTTTTGGGTATCCAGCCAGCCTTGGACTCCCTCCGGGGATAAGCCTAATGCTGCCAAACGGGTTTCCAGCTGTGCCCAATCCGCTTCCAGCTTTTGGTAAGCCTGGCTGTTTTTCAGCTCTGTAATGGCAGCGTCCATTTGGTCATTGGTCAGGGATGTGTCTGCCTGGATCTGGGCGATGGTGGTTTCAAAGGCTTTTTTTGCTTCTGTTAGAGTTTCGGCAAGCTTGGAAAGCTCCAGTACAGTTTTGATGTCGCCTTCCAGCTTGGCAGCTTGCTCTTTTAAGGTAGTCAGTGCGCTTTGGATGGGCTTCAGAATGCCCAATACCATTTCCAGCTGGCTTTTGGTGGTGTTCAGCTGAGTCAGCTGGTTGTTCAGCTCTGCTTTTGTGCTGACCAGCTGTGCCTGTTGGACACTGAGCTCGGCTTCTCCCTTGGCAGTGCTTTCGATCAGGGTGTCCTTTCCTGCCTGCATCTGAGTTTTGCCGTTGTCCATTTGGGTAAGAGCATCGTTGAGCTGAGTTTTTGTCTTTTCCAGCTCCTCCAGGGCTTCGTCCATCTTTTTGTTAATGGAGTCAGCAATGGTATTATTCACTGTGTCGATCTTCTTTTGATCCAAAACCACATGAAGCTGCTGGGAAATGGCACCGGTAAGGCTGACTCTTGCTACACCGGTGATGCCTTCCAGCTTGGGAAGCAGCTCGTCATTGAGAAAATCTGTCAGTGCCATAGTGTCCTTGCCGTCCATAGATACGGCAGCTACTTCCACAGGCAGCAGGGAAGGATTGATCTTCAGCACATAGGGAGCGCTGACCATATCATCCCAGCCTTCCTGCAAGGTGTTGATGGCACTTTGGATATCGATGCTGATGGTGTCCAGGTTTGCGCTGTCCTCAAACTCCAACAGGAGCATACTGTAGTTTTCGGAAGATGTGGATGTGATCTCTTTAATATGATCCAAAGTAGCCATAGCCTGCTCCAGGGGCTTGGTGATGGCAGACTCTACCTTTTCCGGATTGGCACCGGGATAGGTGGTGGTGATCATAATATAGGGGAAATCCATATTGGGCAGCAGATCCGGGGTCATTTTCAAATAAGCAACAACGCCCAAAACCAAAACTGCGATCACGGCAACAAAGACCGTCAACGGTTTTTTGACACTAAAACCAGACATACACATACGCCTACCTTTTATCCAGATGGTTTAGGATACCACGGATAGCTATATAAAATCAATGGGAAAAGTGTAAAATATTTGTAAAAGAGTATAAAAACCGCAGGTTGCAAAACACAACCTGCGGAATTTTAATTATTTCATACTGAGAATGACTGTATTGGATTCTACGGTGCGGTCGAATTTATCGGTAACCACACAGTAAACCTTGCGTCCGCTCTTGGCGGCAGTCATTGCAACGGAGTATGTGTTCGTCTTAATGGAGGACTCTGTCCAGCGGTAAGTGCCGGGATCCAATACATACCAGGTATAGGTCAGACCCTCACCGGTGGCGGTTACAGAGGTTTTTGCCACAGCACCGTTGGCAACCTTTACGGAAACCGGCTGCTTGGTGATCTTGGGTGCGGCAGCAATACCGATGGTGACGGTGTTGGTTTTTGCTGTCTGACCGTACTTGTCAGTAACCACACAGTATAGCTGTCTGCCGTTTCTGGTAGCATTCATTGCTACAGAGTAGCTGTTGGAAGTGAAGGAAGAAGTGTAAGTAAATGTGCTTGCGCCTGCATTCTTATAGTACCACTTGTAGGTGAGACCTGTGCCGCTGGCAATGAAGGATACCTTGGCGGTTTGACCGTTCAGAACCTTAACAGTAACCGGCTGCTTGGTGATCTTGGGTACGGCAGCCATAGAAATGGTAACGGTGCTGGTCTTGACGGTCTGACCGTACTTGTCGGTGACAACGCAGTACAGCTGTCTACCGTTTCTGGCAGCGGTCATTACGGTGGTGTAAGCGTTGGTCTTGAAGGTGGATGTGTAAGTAAAGGCACTTGCACTTGCATCCTTATAGTACCACTTGTAGGTTAAGCCTTCGCCGGAGGCGGTGAAGCTGACGGTCAGGCTCTTGTTGTTGGCTGTGGTTACAGAAACCGGTTGCTTGGTGATCTTGGGTGCTGCTGCCATGGAGATGGTAACCGTATTGGTTTTTACTGTCTGACCGTATTTGTCTGTAACGACACAGTAGATCTGTCTGCCATTCCGGGTTGCGTCCATCGTGGTGGTATAGCTGTTGGAGGTAAAGGTGGAGGTATAAGCAAATGCGCTTGCGCCCTTATTCTTGTAGTACCACTTGTAGGTTAAGCCTTCACCGGAGGCGGTAAAGCTGACGGTCAGGCTCTTGCCGTTGGCAGCTTTGGTGGAAACCGGCTGCTTGGTGATCTTGGGTGCGGCAGCCATAGAGATGGTGACGGTGTTGGTCTTGGCAGTCTGACCGTACTTATCCGTCACAACACAGTAGATCTGTCTGCCGTTGCGGTCAGCGTTCATTACGGTGGTGTAGGTATTTGTTGTGAAGGTGGAGGTGTAAGTAAAGGTACTTGCACCTGCGTTTTTGTAGTACCACTTATAGGTTAAGCCTTCGCCGGAGGCGGTGAAGGTGACGGTTGCATTCTGGTTTACGGCAACCTTCGCGGAAGCCGGCTGCTTGGTGATCTTGGGGGCAGGCACTACCCGGACCCATACACCCTTGGAGGTGAACTCGTTGGGAATGCCGCCGATGGTTACAACGCCGGTGACCATAGAGCCGTCACCCTGCTTGAAGTAGTACTTCTGACCGCCGATGGTGGTCCAGCCCTTTGCCATAGTACCGCCGGTGCCTACCTTAAAGTAGTGGGTCTTGCCACTGACGGTCTTCCAGCCGGTAACATTTGTGCCGTTGTTGCCGTAATAGGTGTTATTGTTTTTGGTGTAGAATCCGTTGAAAACAGGATCTGCCTTTTTCAGAGGATCGTTGCCGGAGGAAACGGTGATTGCGTTCCACTGTGCCTGGCTGCCCTTGAAGGTCAGCTTTGCCAGGTTCTTGCAGCCGGCAAAGGCGTTGGCACCGACTTTGGTGACACCGGGGTCCATCACGACAGTCTTAATGAGCTCCCGGTAAGCATACCAGGGAGCACCGGTGGCAGAGTAAGAGGGAATGGCACCGGTGCCGGTGATGGTCAGCACGCCTTTATTCAGATTCCACTGCAGGGAAGTATCGGAGATGGCTTTGGTAATATTGGTGGCAGCCACCAGGATCTTTGCGGTGGGGACAGCAATATCCACTTTGGAAGTGCCGTTCATCACAACGGCGCTGTCAACAAGGGCATAAGAGCCGGCAGGTGCGGTGGATTTGATCTTCAAAGTATAGCGGAAATATTCACCGGTATAGGCTGCGGCGGTATCAAAGGCAACCACACCGCCCTGGGCATCAAATGCCTTTAAGGGTGCGTTGTTGATGCCGGAGAGCATTTTCCGGTCGGTGATCTCATATACAGAACTGTTGACCTTGGGAATGAAGCCCACGGAAGTGAACTGGGTGCTTCCGGCTACGCTGACGGTTACAGTGATGCTCTCTCCGGGATAGGCTGCTGTGACAGAGGGGGTCACCTGAATGGGTGCAGCAGCCGCTTCGGCTGTTGTGGGCAGGACAGCCAAACATACAGCCAGGACCAAAGATAGCAGAAGTGCGACAGATAATGGTCTTTTTTTCATAGTCAAATCCTCCTAATTATTCTAATTATAGTATAGTGAAAAAGAAGATTGCTGTCAAGCAAATCCCTTTGGTGAAAATGTTAAAAAATTATAAGTGCTATATATTTATAATGTATAATAGCCGATTTTCGGGATGGAGAATAAAAGTATTAAAAATATATTAAATCGGCATTGAAAAATGAAAAAGCTTGTGATATAATGTAGCATGCCTATACGCATCTGTGCGACTGGGTGGATAAAATGATCATATCGAACAAAAGCAAGGTACCTTGCTTTTCTGTTTGTTCTTGAGAACAAACAGAATGTTCCTTTGATATCCGAAAAGCAAAAACAGAAAGGTAGGATACTATGAATTCCAAAACGCTTATGTATATCTTGAAGCGCATCCTGCTGGCGATCTTAACGGTGTGGGTGGTTATTACTGTCACCTTCTTCGTTATGCGTGCAGTTCCCGGTGGCCCCTTCATGGGTGAAAAAGCCATCTCCGAAGCTGCCAAGGCTGCCCTGGAAGCGAAATATGGCTTGGATAAGCCGGTTATGGAGCAATATGTCACTTATTTAAAGGACATTGTTACAAAATTTGATTTTGGTCCGTCTTTGAAGCTTCGTGGCAGAAATGTTATCGATGTCATCGGCGACGGTATGAAAGTTTCTGCCAAGCTGGGTGTTATGGCTGCCGGTATTGCGCTGGTCATCGGCGTAGTGCTGGGTGCTGTGGCTGCATTGCGGCGGAATAAAGCCATCGATAAGGGTATTATGGTGTTTACCACCGCCTGTATCTCTATGCCTTCCTTTATTATGGGTACGCTGCTTCTGCTGGTGTTTGCTCTGAAGTTCCCCATATTCCCGGCAAACGGCGAAACAGCCAAGGGCTTGATCCTTCCGGTGATCACCCTGTCTTTGTCCCCGATGGCGAATATTACCCGTCTGACCCGCAGCTCTATGCTGGATGTGCTGGGTCAGGACTATATCCGTACCGCAAGAGCCAAGGGCGTTTCTCAGGTGAAGATCATTTTCGGTCACGCACTGAAAAACTCTCTGATCCCGGTTATCACTTACTTCGGACCGATGCTGGCTTACATCGTCACCGGTTCTCTGGTGGTGGAGCAGATCTTCGCCGTGCCCGGTATCGGCAGATACTTCGTCAGCTCTATCACAGGCCGTGACTATCCTCTGATCATGGGCACCACCATCGTGCTGGCATCCTTGATCGTCATTATGAACCTGGTCAGCGATATTATGTATAAGATCGTGGATCCCAGAATCACTTTGGAGTAAGGAGGCGCTGAAAAATGAAAAAGAATCCCTTTAGTCTCCACGTGAATCTGGATGACTTCCTGCCCGCTTCGGACAAGGAAAAAGAATATATGGTGCAGATGCGCCCCTCTACCACCTTCTTTAAGGACGGTATGAAGCGCCTGCTGAGAAACCCCATTGCAACCATCAGTATGATCGTGATCATTCTGGTTACCATTTCTGCTATCGTGATCCCCGCCTTCTGGCCCTATAGCTATGACGCTATGCTGGGTAATGTTCCCGGCAAGCCTATGGATAATACCTATAATAATCTGGCACCCTTTGAATACGGTGCTACAGAGCGGGTCAATATGCTGGGCAAGGCAAATACCCAGGAGATCTTCATTCCTGCGGAAATGACCGATCCGGCTGCTGTCAGCGAAAAGAAGGCAGAAGCGGAAGCACTGCTGGCTGCTTATAATGCAGGCGGCGCAAGCCTGGAGGCTTTTGCAGCTCTGGAAGGTCAGCTGCCTGCCGGTGTAGAGCTGAAGCAGCGGGATAAGGCTGTCGTCAGAAGCTACAAGGACTGTGAAGATATCATTGACTGGCTTTGGGAAGTGAACGGTTCCGGCAAGAGCGTAAGAAAAGCCGGCGAAGCACAGCTGTTTGAAGGCGATGACGGCTTCTATCTGGTGTGCTTTAGCTCCTACGAGGGCGAAACCTCCAAGGTGTTCCCCCACGTGTTCGGTACCGACGCTCAGGGTCGTGACTATTTCATCCGTGTTGTTTACGGTGCCCGTATCTCTTTGGGCGTTGGCTTCTTTGCCAGTATCATCGTTTTGATCATCGGTATGACCGTTGGTTCCATTGCCGGTTATATCGGCGGTAAGGTGGACCTGTTCATTATGCGTGTGGTAGATATCATCTACTCTCTGCCGGATATGCTGATGGTTATTTTGCTGGCTTCCGTTATGAAACAGACCTTGGGCGATGCCATTGAAGGTACGGTTTTGGAAAAACTGGGCGGAAATATGATCTCACTGTTTATTATTTTCGCACTGCTGTACTGGGTCAGTATGTCCCGTCAGATCCGTGGTCAGATCCTGTCTTTGAAGGAGCAGGAGTATGTGCTGGCTGCCAAATCCACTGGTGCCAAGGCAGGCTGGGTCATTACCAAGCATTTGCTGCCCAACTGCATCAGCGTTGTGGTTATTTCCACTGCTTTGCAGATCCCCAGCGCTATTTTTACGGAAAGCTATCTGTCCTTCCTGGGTCTGGGTGTCAATGCCCCGATGCCCTCTTTGGGTTCTCTGGCTTCCGATGCACTCAACGGCATCAACACATATCCTCACCGTCTTGTGATCCCTGCCATTGCCATCTCCCTGATCGTTCTGTCTTTGAACCTCTTTGGCGACGGTCTGCGGGATGCATTTGACCCCAAGCTGAAAAAGTAAAGAAAGGAGCACCAAACTATGGCATTACTGGAAGTAAAAGACCTGCATACGGCATTTAGCACCGCAGCTGGTACTGTGAAGGCTGTCAACGGCGTCTCCTTCAATCTGGAACGGGGTAAAGTTTTGGGTATCGTGGGTGAGTCCGGTTCCGGCAAGTCCGTTACCGCTTACTCCATTATGCAGATCTTGGAAAAGAACGGCAAGATCGTGTCCGGCTCCGTAAAGGTGGACGGACAGGAGCTGGTCGGCGCCGGTGAAAAGGTTATGAAAACTATCCGGGGCAACAAGATCTCCATCATTTTCCAGGACCCTATGACTTCTCTGAACCCCACCTATACCATCGGCCATCAGCTGATGGAAGCAATCCTTCTCCACACCGACCGGGATAAGAAGCAGGCTTATGAAAGAGCTGTGGAAATGCTCCGGCTGGTAAATGTCAATGAGCCGGAAAAGCGTATGAATCAGTATCCCTTTGAGTTTTCCGGCGGTATGCGTCAGCGTGTTATGATCGCAATGGCACTGGCTTGTGAGCCGGACATTCTGATCGCTGACGAACCCACCACCGCACTGGACGTTACCATTCAGGCGCAGATCCTGGAACTGATGCAGAGCCTGCAGAAGGAGCTGGGAATGGCGATCATTATGATCACCCACGACCTGGGTGTTGTGGCACAGCTTTGTGACGAAGTGATCGTTATGTATGCTGGCTCCATCTGTGAGCAGGGCACTGCTGACGAAATCTTCTATAATCCCAAGCACGAATACACCAAGGGCTTGATGCGCTCCATCCCCACTTTGGGTAAAGAAGGGGAGAAGCTGGAGCCCATCACCGGTACACCCATTGACCTTCTGAATATGCCCAAGGGCTGTCCCTTCGCACCCCGTTGCGACCGGGCTATGAAGATCTGCATCCGGGAGCGCTGCCAGCGTATGGAGATCAATGAAGATCACGCGGCTGCCTGCTGGATGAATGTGAAGGAAGCAATGGAACAGGAAGGCGGTGAGCCCAATGAGTGATAAGAAAACCCTGGTGGAAGTAAACCATCTGAAAAAATACTTTAATATCAATACCGGTTTGTTTTCTTCCAAGCCTTTGAAGGCTGTGGATGACGTTTCCTTCTCCATTAAGAAGGGCGAAACATTGGGCCTCGTAGGTGAGTCCGGCTGCGGTAAGACCACCGTTGGCAGAACACTGCTGCACCTGTATAAGCCCACAGCCGGTGATATCCTCTTTGACGGCAAAAAGATCGAAACATCCAAGGATCTGATGGAATACAGAAGAAAGACCGCAATGGTATTCCAGGATCCCTACTCCTCTCTGAATCCCCGTATGACCGTTTCCGATATCATCGCTGAGCCTCTGGATGTGCATAAGATCTGCGCGAACAAGGCAGAGCGGCAGGAACGGGTGCTGGAGCTGATGGCAAAGGTGGGCTTGAACTCCGAGCACGCCAGCCGTTATGCCCACGAATTTTCCGGCGGTCAGCGGCAGCGTATCGGCATTGCCCGTTCTTTGGCAATGGATCCGGAATTTATCGTTTGTGATGAGCCTGTTTCCGCTTTGGACGTTTCCATCCAGGCACAGGTTATCAATATGTTTGACGAG
>JAZQHW010000202.1:0-5373 GCA_045540795.1 Faecousia sp.
GCGAAAAATATGATTGGATCAGATTTCGATATCCATTTTTGCGATGACCGCAGCACAACGGGGGCACAGGCCTTCCTCGTTGGCTTGTTCAGAATGCATCCAGCAGCGGGGACACTTGATACCTCTTGCTTCGGTGACACCAACAGTCAACTGAGGCAGATTGGTACCGGTGCCAACGGTTGCACCCTCTGCAACATTCTCCCAGGCACAGGAGGAAACGATGCAGATCTCAGCCAGATTCAGGTCCTTGCAAGCTTCCACAAGGGCAGCGTCCTCAGTTTGCAGGCTGATGTGTGCTTCCAAAGCTTTACCGATGCGCTTGTCTGCACGGGCGACCTCCAGAACACCATTTACATCCTGACGCAGTTTCATAACCGTATCCCACTTGTTCATTGCTGCATCATCCAGCTTGTAAGCAGCGAAGTCAACAGGCATCTGGTTAAGGAGAATGTTCCGGGCATCGTCCTCTGCACGGTGAGGCATAGACTGCCAGATCTCGTCACAGGTAAATGCCAGAATAGGAGCAAAGAGCTTTGCCAGAGCATCCAAAATGAGGAACAGAGCAGTCAGTGCGGAGTGGCGGCGCAAGCCATCCTTTTCTTCGCAGTACAGACGGTCCTTCAAAATATCCAGATAGAAGCTGGACAGCTCCACAACGCAGAAGTCGTTAATGATGTGGGAGATAACGTGGAACTCATACCGGTCATATGCCTTGCGAACTGCTTCCACAAGCCCATTCAGCTTTGTCAGTGCCCAGCGGTCCAGTTCTTCCATCTGCTCAGCAGGAACCAGGTTGTTGGGATCAAAGTCATTGAGATTACCCAGGCAGTAACGGGCGGTGTTACGGAATTTTAGGTAATTCTGTGCGATCTGCTTAAAGATCTCCTTGGAGCAACGCACATCTGCGTGATAGTCGGAGGAAGCTGCCCACAGACGGACAATGTCAGCACCGAAGTCCTTGATAAGATCTGCAGGATCTACACCGTTACCCAGGGACTTGTGCATTGCACGACCCTGACCGTCAACGACCCAGCCGTGGGTAAGCACCTGCTTAAAGGGAGCACCCTTGTCCAAAGCACCGACGGAGGTAAGCAGACTGGACTGGAACCAACCACGGTACTGGTCAGCGCCTTCCAAATAAACATCAGCGGGCCACAGTTCGGGAGTGTCCTTCATTAAAGAAGCAAAGTGGGTAGAGCCGGAGTCAAACCAGCAGTCCAAGGTGTCTGTTTCCTTGGTAAAGGTCTTACCGGAGCAATGAGGGCAGGTGAAGCCTTCGGGGATCAGTTCCATTGCATCCTTTTCAAACCATACGCTGGAACCGTGTGCATCAAAAAGCTTGGAGATCTTTTCAATGGTCTCGGGTGTAGAAACAGGCTTGCCACAATCACTGCAGTAGGATACAGGAATAGGCAGACCCCAGCGACGCCGACGGGGGATACACCAGTCGGCGCGCTCACGGATCATACTGACCATACGGTCACCGCCCCAAGCGGGATACCATTGTACATTTTCAATGGCTTCCACAGCCTGATCCTTAAAGGATTCTACAGAGCAGAACCACTGAGGTGTTGCACGGAAGATAACGGGCTTTTTGCAGCGGTCGTGGTGAGGATAGGAGTGGACGATCTGCTCAGATGCAAACAGAGCACCGGATTCCTGCATATCTGCCAGAATGACCGGGTTGGAATCCTCTGTCTTAAGACCTGCGTATTTGCCGGCATAATCCGTGTGGCGACCGTAATCGTCAACAGGAACCACCAGTTCCATACCGTAACGCATACAGGTTTGGTAGTCGTCAGCACCGAAACCGGGAGCGGTGTGAACACAGCCGGTACCGGAATCCATAGTAACATACTCAGCATAAACCAACCGGGAGGTCTTGTCCAGGAAGGGATGCTTTGCCAACATATTCTCGAAGAAACTGCCGGGGTAGGTGGCGAGAACCTCGTAGTTTTCAAAGCCGCCGACCTTCATCGTCTTTTCCATCAAGGCTTCTGCCATAATGTAGGTCTCACCGTTTTCTGCCTTCACCAGGACATAGCTGTCCCGGGGATGGAGGCAGATTGCCATATTGCCGGGGAGTGTCCAGATAGTAGTGGTCCAAATGACAAAGTAGGTTTTGCTCAGATCAAAGCCGGTGAGCTTGCCCAGATCGTCCTCCATCCGGAACTTGACATATACAGAGGTACAGGGATCGTCCTGGTATTCAATATCAGCTTCCGCCACGGCAGTTGCACAGAAGGGACACCAGGTAACAGGCTTCAGTCCCTTGTAAATAAAGCCTTTATCAAACATCCGTCCAAAGACTTTGACTTCCTGTGCCTCGAAATGCTTGTCCATAGTGCGGTAAGGCTTTTTCCAATCGCCTACAACACCCAAACGGCGGAAGCCGCCCATCTGCTTCTGAATAAAGTCTTCAGCAAAGTCTTCGCAGGCCTTACGGAATTCAGAAATTGTCATATCCTTGTTCAGCTTGCTTTTGGACTTTTCAATGGCGCGCTCAATGGGAAGACCGTGGTTATCCCAGCCGGGAACGTAGGGAGTGTAGAAACCCATCATTGCATGACTGCGGATAATGAAATCCTTCAAAGTCTTGTTCAATGCGTGACCCATATGAATATAGCCGTTACTGAAGGGAGGGCCATCGTGCAGAATAAAGGGGGGCAGATCTTTATTTTTTTCTAACATCAGTTCGTAGAGCTCTTGCTGGTTCCAACGTTCCAGCATACCCGGCTCCCGGTTGGGCAGACCCGCTTTCATAGGAAAGTCGGTCTTGGGGGTGATAATCGTGTTTTTATACTCCATTGGTTAATACCTCCATAATAATACATAAATAAAAACACCTTTGCCTCTAAAGCAAGAGACAAAGGCGTTGATTACCTCTGCGGTACCACTCTTGTTCCGGTTTTCCGGCACTCGTGAACGCTGTATCGGGCGTGCCCGGCGCAGCCTACTGAAATTCGGTGCGCTGCTCCGAGGTGATATAGCGGATACGTGGTTGCTGTCTTGCACCTGCCGACAGTTCTCTGAAAACCGGAAGTAGCCGTATGTGTCCTCTTCAAAGCATTTGAATTTTATCGGTTGTTTGGATCGTAATTTCTGCCAAACTGTAAATTGGCAAATTTACTGGTGGTGGTTTCTGTAGTAGGATGCTTGGGCTCAGCCTTGGGCTGGCTATCATCGGTGGAACCTACCAAAGCCTGCAGATTTGCGGAGATCTCATTGGCAACGGCATCCGTTGCGGACTCGATACCCTCACTGCGGTCATAATCAAAGGCTTCGTTGCCGGAAGGAACACTAATGGGACGGTTAGCTTCCTTGATCCGTTCCAAAGCCTGAATGCAGGTGCGAATTTGCTCCTGCAAATCAGTGATCTTGGCGGCAGCGACCTTCTTTGCTTCTTCAACCCGTGCGTTTTCTGCGGCAATCAATGCATCTGCATTTTTTGCGTTTTCAGCGGCAGCGGCATTGGCATCATTCAGCATTTGTGTGCATTTGGCCTCAGCATCCTTCACCATCATATCACAGGTTTTCTGTGCATTGACAATGGCATCTTTCATGCTGGCTTCGTTTTTACGGTATTCTTCCAGTTTGCTGACCAAAACCTTTAACTTACTTTTAAGTAATGCATTCTCTTTGTAGAGTGTAACATAATCTTCAGTCAGAGGCTCCAGAAATTCATCAACAGACTGCATATCGTAACCACCAAAGGCGGCACGACTGAAAGAGATTTGATCGATCTGTTGTGGTGTAAACATAGTATAACCTCTCTATATTTTAGATGTAGCTTTCAATTTCGCCCTGAACATTCTCCAGATCACCCACTACGTCCATATTGTGGGGGCAGAACAGGTAAGTAGACTGTGCGATTTTCTTGACGCTGCCGTCCAGCGCATATACGCTACCGGAAAGGAAGTCAACGACACGGCGGGTCAAAGCCTTATCAACATTTTCCATATTCAGAATAACTGCCTTGCGTCTGCGAAGCTCGTCAGCGGCTTTGGCGGCATCCTCGAAAGACTTTGCGTGGAAAAGGACCACTTCCTGCTTGCCGGAATTCATATTCAGAACTTGTGCGCTGAAGCCGGAGGAGCCGGACGAAGTTGCGGTTGCACCGGTGGTGTAGGCATTGTCAGCATTTTCAGTTGCGCTGAAAGGTGAAGTGCGGTTTCTGCGGGGAGCAGCAGTCTGGACATCATCGTCCATAGAATCCATTTCCTCTTCTTCGTAATCCTCGTAATCGTCATCGGAATAGGGCTGGGTAAACTTTTTTACGTTGTCCCAAAAGCTCATATTTCTGTATCCTCCTAAAAAAGCATTTTTTATTTAGAGTTATAGTCCCTGGGTCCAAAGATCGCTGTGCCGACACGGATCATTGTGCTTCCGCAAGCAATAGCATCTTCATAATCGCCGGACATTCCCATTGACAATATTCTTACCAATACATTATCGTATTTTTTTGCCGTTATGTCAACAGAAAGGTTGCACATTTCTTGAAAAAATTTACGATTTTCTCCTAAATTATGACAAATTGGCGGGATCGCCATAAATCCATGTACAGAAATGTTTGGATATTCGATCATTTTTTCGCAAACATTATGAATTTCATCCGGAGAGAAACCGGACTTACTGGCTTCCTTGCCGATGTTAATTTCCAATAATATATTTTGTACCAGGTTCTGCTTTTTTGCTTCTAGTTGGATGGCAGAAAGTAAGCGGAGGGAGTCGACACTTTGGATCAGATCCACTTTTCCCACCACTTGCCTGACTTTGTTGGTTTGCAGATGACCGATGAAATGAACAGGAGCACCATGATAGGCATCCTCTGCCAGTTTCGCGGTCAGTTCCTGCACCCGATTTTCACCGCAGCAGTCAACACCGGCGGCTATGGCTTGCCGGACCTTTTCTGCGGAATTCATTTTTGTTGCGGCACACAGAAGAATATCTTTTGGATCTCTTCCGGCTGCAACGGCGGCTTTTTCAATTTGTGCCCGTATTTGTTGTATATTCTCAGAAATACCCATATGTTTCCCTTCCTTTAATAAAAGAAAAAGCGGCGAAGCAATGTGCTCCGCCGCGGGTCCTGTGAGAAAAACTGAAAGTCTTTTCTTCACTTATGCAGATTGAACTGCTTTCATAGGACGAATGGGGACTAGTGTGGAG
The DNA here is from genome assembly GCA_045540795.1 of Faecousia sp. GTDB lineage: Bacteria > Bacillota > Clostridia > Oscillospirales > Oscillospiraceae > Faecousia. Next base: position 5,167 of record JAZQHW010000202.1, read on the forward strand.
ATGGCATGCTTATAGATCATTTGCTGTTTGCCATCGGAAACCAGTACTACCACAAAGCTGTCATAGCCTGTGACTGTGCCCCGGAGCTGAAAGCCATTCATAAGAAACAAAGTTACCGGCATCCGTTCGGTTACGGCTTCTTTCAGAATAGCATCCTGTAAATTGATTTGTTCAGACATATGTATTCCCTCTTTCTTTGAAATTCCC
>JAZQHW010000203.1:0-10820 GCA_045540795.1 Faecousia sp.
CAGATCTTCACGCCGGGCACATCCGCAAAGCCGGCCAGGGCGGCCTTGCCGGTATCACCGGAGGTTGCGGTGAGGATGAGGATATCCTCCTGCATTCCCTTCTCGGTCTTAGCTGCAGTCAGCAGCTGAGGCAGCATACACAGAGCCACATCCTTAAATGCGGAGGTGGGACCGCGAAACAGCTCCAAAACCGTGAATTTACCGGTATCTACAGTGGGAGTCAGTTCAGAAGTTTCAAATTTTCCGGTGTAAGCTCGTTGGACCAAAGCCTGCATATCCGGGATGTCCGGAAGCATAGCACCGATGATCCGGGTCGCCATTGCCATAGTGTCTTCAGCAAGACACGCTGCAACGTCGATCTTGGGCAGCGTTGCCGGAACATACAGTCCGCCGTCAGAGGCTAAGCCGTTGAGAACTGCCTGGGCGCTGTCAATGGGATTTGATTGGGAACGTGTGGAATGGTACTGCATAATGATCCTCTCTTTTCTTTAAGTGTCGGTATAGCCATCTGCACAAAAACAATTGTATTTATGGCAAAGACTTTGTTTTTTGACACTATTGCATTTTTTGTGACTATATGATATACTGTTTCTCATTAAAAAGCAAGTGTTTTCCTAATTTGTGAATTGGAGGTAGAGATAATGAAAATTGGTTTGCTTGGTTTTGGTGTTGTTGGCAGAGGTGTGTATGACATCACAGCGGAGCGTGAGGATATGCAGGTGACAAAAGTTGTCTGCCTGGAAGAGATCTCCTTGCCGGACGCTGAGGTGACAAAGGACTTGGGCACAATGCTCCAGGATCCGGAAATCGATACCGTTGTGGAAGCAATGGGCGGTTTGCACCCGGCTTATGAATTTGTGAAGGCAGCAATTGAAGCAGGCAAAAATATTGTTACCTCCAATAAGGCGCTGGTTGCTACATTCTATGATGAACTGATCCCTCTGGCAAAGGAGAGGGGTGTCTGTTTCCGTTGTACCGCGGCGGTAGGCGGCGGTATCGGTTGGCTGTCTGAATTGGAGCGTGCCCGCCGGATCCAGACCATTGAAAAGGTCGGCGGCATTATGAACGGCACCTGCAACTATATTTTGGACTCTATGACCCGTTTGGGATTGGGTTACGATGAAGCGTTGAAGCAGGCACAGCAGCTTGGTTACGCGGAAGCCAATCCCACCACTGACGTGGACGGCATCGATACATGGCATAAGCTGATCCTGTCCTCCAATATTGCTTTTGGTATCAGCGTGGATTCTGAAACGGTTCCGGCAGCCGGTATCCGGCAGATCACAGCAGAGGATGTGGCTGTATTCGGTGAAAAGGGATATGTGTGTAAGCTTGTTTCCACCGGTATTATGGAGGAGGGTAAGCTGTCTGCTTTCGTGCAGCCGACTCTGTTTAAGAAGGGTGAGCCGGAGGCAGCCGTACCTGCAAACTTCAATTTAATCACTTTGGTGGGTGCTTCTTCCGGCCGTATGAGCTTCTACGGGCAGGGAGCAGGACGCTATCCCACTGCGTATAATGTGGTGCAGGACTGCGCAGATGTGCAGCAGGGTAAAGGTTTCTACAGCCCCTATGGCGGTAAGATCCAGGCAGACAACAGCCTGTGTATGACCTATTACGTCCGGGGAGAGCAGGATGCCTGGTTGCAGCAGAACACGCAGGAGAGCTGGGGCAGCGGCGTAATGACCAAGCCGGTTCCTGTTTCTGAAATGCATACCTGGCTGAAGAATCATCCGGGTGCTTTTATCGCAGCAGTGCCTGCGGAATAAACCTTGAAAGGGAGAGGAAATATGCTGAAAGTAACAAAATTTGGCGGTTCGTCCATGGCAGATGCAGGACAGTACCGCAAGGTAAGAGATATTATTTTTGCTGACCCGGAGCGTCGTGTGGTGATCGTATCCGCAGCCGGTAAGCGGGATTCCGGTGACCATAAGCTCACGGACCTTCTGTACCTGTGCCACGCCCATACCAAGTATGGCGTTGCCTGCGATCCTATTTTCGATTTGATCACATCCCGTTATCTGGAGATCCGGGATGAGCTGGGCTTGACGATGGATCTGGAAACCGAGTTCGCGGAGCTTAAGAAGCGGCTGGATAAAAAAGTCGTATCTGAGGATGAACTGGCAAGCCGTGGTGAATATTTCTCTGCAAAGCTGATGGCAGCATTCCTGGACTTTGAGTTTGTGGATGCGGCAGATTGGATCAAATTCAATTTGGACGGTACTGTAGATAAGGAAGTTTCCTATGCTGCACTGAAAAAGCTGGGCAAGGGCAAGGGAATCGTTATTCCCGGCTTCTACGGTGCAATGCCCGACGGCCGTATCCGTACATTCTCCCGTGGCGGCAGTGATATCACCGGTGCTTTAGCAGCAGCGGCTTTGGATGCAGATGTATATGAAAACTGGACAGATGTGTCCGGTATTCTGATGGCAGACCCCCGGATCGTGGAGAATCCCCAGCCGATTCCTGAGGTTACTTATGATGAACTTCGTGAGCTGAGCTATGCCGGTGCCCAGGTGCTTCATGAGGGCACCATTCTTCCTGTGCGTGAGAAGGGAATCCCGGTGAATATCCGTAATACCAATGCCCCGGAGGACAGAGGTACCTTCATCCAGGAGAAATTCGAAACAGAAACCGATCCCAACCGGGTCATTACCGGTATCACCGGCAAAAAGGATTTCTCTATCATTACAATGTTCAAGCGTGGAATGACCAGTCAGGTAGGCGTTTTGAGAAAGGTGCTTACTGTTCTGGAACGTCACGGAATCTCCGTGGACTTTGTTCCCAACGGTATTGACAATGTGTCTTTGGTGGTGCATACTGAAACCATCGCACCCCACCTGTACGCAATTCTGGCAGAGATCCAGCAAGATGTCCAGCCGGACAGCTTGGAGGTGCTGGACCACATCTCCATTATTGCTGCCGTTGGTCACCGGATGGCATTCCGTCCCGGTGTTTCCGGTAAGATCTTCGCAGCTTTGGGTGAGGCGGGTATCAATATCCGTATGATCAACCAGGGTCCCGACGAATTAAACATCATCTTTGGTGTTGACAATAAAGACTTTGCCGATGCCATTCGTGTGTTGTATAACAGTTTTGTAAAGTAAGGAGCGATAAGTATGAAGAAGTTATATACCGTTGCTGTCCTGGGCGCTACCGGTGCTGTGGGACAGGAAATGATCAAGATCCTGCAGGAACGGGATTTCCCTGTTGGTAAGCTGATCCCCCTTGCCAGTGCCCGGAGCGCAGGTAAGACCCTGAAGTTTAAGGGTGAGGATGTGACCATCCAGGAAGCCAAGGAAGATGCCTTCCAGGGTGTGGACATTGTTTTGGGTGCTGCAGAAAACGATATTGCCAAGAAGTTTGCACCCGCTATCGTAGCAGCCGGTGCTGTGTTTGTGGATAACTCTTCCGCATTTCGCCTGGATCCCAAGGTGCCGCTGGTGGTGCCGGAAGTCAATCCGGAGGATGTGAAGTGGCACAACGGCATTATCTCCAACCCCAACTGCTCTACCATTATTACTATGACAGCGGTAAATGCACTGAACTCCATTTCTCCCATCCGTACTATGACCACTTCTACCTACCAGGCAGTGTCCGGTGCCGGTGCAGAAGGTCCTGTGGAGCTTATGAATGAGGTGGAGGCACTTTCCAAGGGCGAAACCTACCAGCCTAAGGTATTCCCTTATCAGATCGCCTATAACCTGATTCCCCAGATCGGTGGTGAGCAGGTGGACGGCTACACTAGCGAAGAAATGAAGATGCAGAATGAGGGTCGCAAGATCATGCACCTGCCGGAGCTGAAGGTCACCTGTACCTGTGTCCGTGTTCCTGTTGTCCGCAGCCACTCTATTTCCGTCAGCTGCCATTTTGACAAGCCTGTCACGGTGGAGCAGGTGAGAGAGGTTATCGCCAATGCCCCCGGCTGTAAGCTGGTGGACGATCTGCAGAATAAGCGGTATCCTATGCCGTTGGAAACCTCTGATCAGGATATCGTGTTCGTAGGCCGGATCCGTCGGGACCTCAACCACGATTGCGGCATCAGCCTGTGGTGCTGCGGTGACCAGGTCCGTAAGGGCGCTGCCACCAACGCTATCCAGATCGCCGAACTGCTGGTGTAAGAATTTAATCATAGTAAAAGGGACTGTTGCAAAACTTTCATTTTGCAACAGTCCCATCGTTTCTTAGCAGTATAGGTGCTTTGTGTTATAGAACCATAAAAATGGAGCAGAAACGAGATGATCGTTTCTGCTCCAAATTGTTTGGGCTTATTCCATTTCTACCATTTCTTCTTTCAGCTCGTTCCGGCGGACCAGGAAGCGGCGGATGGCAAACAGACCTGCGATACAGGCGATACAGGCAACATTGCTCCAGGGGTCGTCGTGGGTGAGGATCACGTGGCGGGTAATAGCCACAGTGAGAACCTCCAAAATACTTGCCGGTGTGGTATCGATGAGCATTCGGACAAACTCCAGTCCAACCACGATGGTCAGTACATTGTGCAGATAAGTATGCATATCCGCAAGATAGCCGGTAGTGGTAAAGGCTTTGAAAAGCTCCAATCCTAACGATGCGATAAGAACAACGATGGTAATTGCCGCAATGAGTCGCTCGATCCAGTGCAGGATCCGGCGGAAGATATGTTCAATGCGGTGATCGTGCTTGCTTTGCTTTTCGATATGCGCTTGCAGCTTGGGGTCATGGGGGTGATTTTTTGTGGGATTCACAGGCATGGCCTCCTTAGTTGGTAAGATTTCTCTCATTATACAATAATTCTCACAAAAAGAAAAGTGTTTTCTTTTTCAGTTGTTTTAAGAAAACCTTGACAGAAGTGCAAGAATCAAGTAAAAATACTGTATAAACGAAGAGGAGTTGAATGCTATGACCTGGGGGTTCTTTTCCCTTACCCATATCATCACGCTGCTACTGGCGGTTTTTGCTATTATAGGGTTGCACTATCTACTGCGGAATAAGAGCAGAAAAACACAAACAGCGGTTTTGGGAGCGTTGTCCTTTTTGGGAATCGCTGCTATCCTTTACAATTTACTCGCCTGGAATTCTCCTTTGGAGTACCTGCCTTTGCATTTGTGTTCGTTAAACGCAATGCTCTTGCCGATCGTTGTATTTACTAAAAATAAAACTATGGGAAATGTGCTTCTGGTATGGTGCCTGGGTGCGTTGGCAGCCTTGGTGCTGAATAATGATATGGCAGAAACCAGTTTGGTAAGCTGGCCTTTCTTCTTTTATTATTTCCCCCATGTGGCTGAAATGGCGATCCCGATCTTGCTGATTACTTTGGGGCATATTAAGAAAGACCCCAAATGTATATTTTCCACGGTTGGCATTACAATGGGTATCTATACGGTGATTCACTTTATTAACTGCGCCATTAACCAATACTGCATTGCCAATCAGATCGTCAATCCCCAGGGAAATATCATTTCTGTAAACTATATGTTCTCTCTGGCAGCCAACAATCCCTTGGTGGAACTGTTTGTCAAGCTGATTCCCGGCGGTTACTGGCATATGTATCTGGCAGTGCCGATTATTGTGGTGTATTTGCTTTTTGTGTATGCACCGGAGCTGTTCCGGAAAAAACAGAAAACAGAAGCATAAAATGTTGGGGTTGTCTCAAAACGTATGAGACAACCCCAACAAATTTATCTGGTCTTATAATACGCTTCCATTTCCTTTTCTGTGCGAAGGATCTCTTCTTCCAACTCTCTGGCGGAGATTCGCAGAACACCGCTGCGCAGAGAGCTTAGCTGCACCAGAGAATCGGAAGTGGCAACTTTTACATCATAGTTTCTTCCAATTTGCGCTGCCAGTGATTCGATATAGGCATCACCGGTTTCGTTTTCTTTGGTGTAGACTACCTGGATGTTGTGGAAGGTGTCTTTCTGCCCAGGGCTGCCTTTTACTTTGTAACCGTCAAAGACCACTACCATTCGGCATTTTTTGAAGCCAGCATAATTGGAAAGGGTGCTGCAAAGATTTCGCCGGGCAGCCTCCAGATCCGCCCGTGCTATTGCTGCCAAAGACTCCCAGGCAAAGATGATGTTATAGCCGTCGACGATCATTGCTGTCTGCCGGGGAGGGGGGATGGTGAGTTTTTCTGTGGCGGGTCGGTTGGCAGGGGTATGGTATAACGGTCGCTTAACAGGTCCAAACTCCCGCTCCATAATGGCTTCCAGTTCCTTGTCGTCCAAACGTAGATTCCGGGTGATCACAGTAGGTGCTTCCTGATGGTCCGGCTTTAGCCCACTGTCTAAATGCATATAGTCTTTTACTTTGTTCCATTTGACGGTTACACCTGCTCCGTGGTCGCAGAAAACGCTGTCCGGTGTGTTCTCCAGATCCGCTTCCGGATCGTAGTCCGCTGCGTCGATCACCGCCTGGGCATTGTGGCAGGGAGCATAGCCGTGGAGGACCAACTGTAAGTGACCCCGACCCTGGGTATAAGAAGCCACCTGCTCCGGGTAGTCTTTTAGTTCAGAAGCCGGTATCAAACCGGTGAGTACAGAATCAGCATCCACGGTGGTGGGGGTGTCGAATTCCCCGTACATCCCACGGACATCGGATATGGCACGGCCGATCTGCTCACTGGGAACTGTAAGGGTAAAAGAATACCAAGGCTCTAAAAGTACAGACGTTGCCTGCATCAAGCCTTGCCGCAGGGCGCGGTAGGTAGCTTGCCGGAAGTCACCGCCCTCGGTATGCTTCACGTGGGCACGTCCTGCCAGTAAGGTGATCTGCATATCTGTAATGGGTGCGCCGGTAAGAACACCCAAGTGGATCTTTTCTTCCAAATGGGTCAGTACCAGCCGCTGATAGTTGCCGTCTAAAACATCTGTGGGACATTGGCTGCAGAACACCAAACCGCTGCCTTGGGGAAGGGGTTCCAAGAGCAGGTGAACTTCCGCATAATGGCGCAGAGGTTCAAAATGTCCAACACCTTCCACCCGGTCGGAAATGGTTTCTTTATAGAAGATCCTGCCGTTATCCAGTGTTACATCCATTTGGAAACGGTCTGCAATCAGCCGCCGCAGAACTTCCAGCTGGACCTTGCCCATAATTTGCGCATGGATCTGCTTGGAATGGGAATCCCAAAGAATATGCAGCTGCGGATCTTCCTCTTCCAGCAGACGTATTTTTTGCAAGGCGGTTGTGGGGTCTGTATTGCCGGGCAGACTGATGCGATAGGTCATAACCGGCTCCATAATCGGGGCTTCTGCAGAGGGTTCGGTACCCAGTCCTTCACCGGCATATGTGGCAGAAAGACCGGTTACTGCACAAAGCTGACCGGGATAAACGATATCCGGGGTGGTAAACTTATCTCCTGAGTAAAGGCGTATCTGTACGATTTTCTCTTCAAAGGACTCGCCTTTGCTGCCGGTGTAGGGGATGAGCGTCCGGGGAGCAAGTGAACCGCCGGTGATCTTCAGCCAGGTTAAGCGGTTGCCCTGGGGATCCCGGGTGATCTTGTACACCTTCGCACCAAAGCCACCGGGATAGAGCTTCCTGGGTACATAAATATCCAGTATCTCCAAAAGCCTGTCAACACCGTTCAGCTTCAAGCCGGAACCGAAGCAGCAGGGAAACAGCTTTCGCTCAGCAATCAAATTTCGCAGTTCTGTGGGTGTTACGGTGCCGTTTTGCAGATAGCTGTCCAAAACCGATTCGTCACACATAGCGGCATTTTCTAAAAATTCCTCCGGGGAAGGGGTAAAGTCCACGCAGCCCGGATGAAGTGCCTTTTGCAGCTGGGCAAGAAGCTCACTTTTGTCTTTGCCCGGCAAATCCATTTTATTGATAAATAAAAAAACCGGTACCTGATATCGCTTAAGAAGCTTCCACAATGTAACGGTATGCGCCTGAACACCGTCTGTGCCGCTGATCACCAGGACAGCACAGTCCAAAATCGGCAATACACGCTCCGCTTCTGCGGAAAAATCCGCGTGTCCCGGTGTGTCCACCAGGGTAATATTCAAAGCGTCTGTGGCAAGCAATGCCTGCTTGGAAAAAATAGTAATGCCACGCTCCCGCTCAATGGTGTGGGTGTCTAAAAAAGCATTGCCGTGATCCACTCGCCCCAGGGTACGCTGCGTGCCGGAGCAGTATAGCAGTGCTTCTGACAATGTAGTTTTGCCGGCATCCACGTGAGCAAGCAGACCAATGCTGCAATGGTGTTTCATAGCTTCAGACTCCCTTCTTTTTATGGTTATAGTATATTGTTTATGGGCTTTATTTTCAATAGTTTTCTGTAAGAAAACGCCATCAATTCATCGATTATTGACTTGCCTGTGGGTATGTGATACCTTATAAACAGGACTTTGACTTTAATCAGGTTTGTTTGATGGAGCTATCGCAGGAAGGGGTGCTTGAAATGAAAAGGACATTGTTAAAAAGAATAACCGGTTTTGTGCTGTTAGTCACTGTAATCGTTGCATCTTGTGCCTGTGAAAAAGAAAAGGAGTTTTCTGTAGATCATTTCAATAAGCACGAAAATACAGTTTCTTTGGACTATTCTTTTTTGCCGGAGGATGATTCTGAAGCACTGTTGTACAATCCGGATCAGCTTCAAATATTCCAGGAAACCGTGTCCTCTTATTTTGTAGATTACGGGTATGAAGAATTGTTCAATTATGAACAAGCGATCTCCGGAATCCAGGTGGACCATTTTGTGGCAGAGCATACATATTCTGCGTTGGACGATACGGGCATATTAACCAAAGAGCATTTGGTGGAAACAGTCAAAAAGAACACCGCAGCGTATTTGGAAGAGAAGCCCCTTCTTGTAAAGGAAGTAAGTGATGAATGCCTGCTTCGTATTTGCGAGATTTTGGTGGATGTTGTTAACGGGATGCTTGAAAAGTATCCGGATATAGATAAGGACCGTGTATACTGTAACCTGGGAAATTTGAAAGTGGTAGAAAAGCGTGGCGCATTGGATTATGCAGCCATTGAACCCGGTATGGTTTTGCATGTGAACAGAAATACAGCCAATATGGTTGGTGTTCTAACGTCTTCCAATATGTACAATGTCCTGATCCATGAAACGATGCACATCATCCAGTTCGGATGCGAGTGTGAAGCAATTGATGGGTGTATCCGGCGTTGTGGGTTGGCGCATTCCTATGCATCATTGGATCAGGATTATTCTGACTGGGTTTGGCTTGCTGAGGGGTCTGCAGAACGGATGGCATGTCTGTTTGCCAATGTAGCACCTATGACTTACCAATATAAGGTCAATTACATTCTGACCATGGATCAGGTAACGATGCTGCAGGCGGAAGTCCCTGTCAACTATGTGGAAACATTATATTTCTATTGTGATCCGGACCGGCTGTTTGACCTGTTTGGTGCAAAAACAGAAGCGCAAAAGGAAGAGATCTATAAGATGGTTTATGCTCTGGAAATGATGCAGATGGAACCCGGAGATGTCCAGCGGGCATATACGAAGTATTACGGTGTTGAATGGACGGATGAAATTCGCGATGAATTTGCTTATACAATCAAACGTCCCGTTGTCCAAACATTAACCAAGTGTTTCTTCAATAATCTTGCAGAAGCGATTCGGAACAACAGTATGTCAAAAAATGACCTCCTGTTTTTATTAAATCTGTATGAGAGTACGATGAATGAGCATATCCAGCTGAACAACGAGAAACAGGACGTATATAATGTAGCTTTTGTTGAATGGTATGGAGCAGTGCGAAATGATTTTTTTGCTTGCCTGGACAATGTATCTGCTGCAGAGTATGCCCAATATGTTGCCGGTGACGGAGCTGCTGCCATCAACGCTTCTATGAAATGGCTGGATAAAGAGAAACAAGATTTTTTGATCGCAAAATTCCAGGATAATAAGTGTGGGTATAAATTTAATTGAGAATAAAGGAATGGAATTTGGGGTGCTGCATATTTGTGCAGCACCCCAAAAACGGTTATTGATTTATAAATGCGTCGATGTCTTCTGTGATGGGATCGATATAGACATCCGGGTCAGCTGTGCGATAAAGCCGTGCCTGGTAGACTTCCACTTCCTCGTTGACAGGCGCACTGACCAAAAGAAGCGTGTATTCCGACTCCACCGGCACCTGCCAGTAATCTACACCGTGCCCGAACCGGCTGAACTGATAGGGGCGGAAATCCTTGCGCGCCAGCAGTGTTCCTTTTTCCGCAACCAAAGCTTTCAGTTCCGGAACGGTGAGGATCCGGTCAGAATCCGATTCCTCAAATTCCCACCAACGCTGACTTCCCTGAAGACTGTCTGCAGGGATCAGCCGACCGTAGCTCTCCGGATCATCCACACCGGGACAAGGCTGACAGTAGACAACAGTTCGAAATTTCACATAAACGTCCGGACCGGTGTAGAGCTTTGTCCCCAGGGGCAAGCGACAGGCTTCCAGAGACTTATCCGGCAGGCTGCTGCGGTCTTCTTTTGTTACGGCACCGGCATAGGTAATGTGAGAATCCAGCACCTGGGGAGTAATGGCATTGTTAGGCATATGGTCCCAAACGTATACGGATCCGTCAATGTTTACAAAGACACCCTGGACACCTTCGTCCATATACAAGGCGGAGGCACTTCGAATCTGGGGATAGGCAAGGGTTGCCATTACCTTTGGTTCCGGATCTGTAGTAGATATCTGGGGCGCTTTCTGTCCTGTGAAGGTGCAGCCGGCAGCCACAATAGCAATAAGCGCTACCAAAGAGATGGTAATCAACGAAGTTTTAGGACCTTTTGCGATCATACGAATCCTCTCCTTTATCAGTTTGCTTCCACCAACCATTTCTGTGGACAGTAATACGGTGTGCAGGGG
>JAZQHW010000204.1:0-1820 GCA_045540795.1 Faecousia sp.
GGCTGTGACTCCCTGGCTATCGCTATCGGCACCAGCCACGGCGCCTACAAGTTCACTCCCGAGCAGTGCACCCGTAACGAGCAGGGTATCCTGGTGCCTCCCGCACTGCGTTTTGACGTGCTGGATGAAGTCACCAAGCGTCTGCCCGGCTTCCCCATCGTGCTTCACGGCTCTTCTTCCGTACCTCAGGACTACGTAGCAATGGTCAATGCCAACGGCGGCAAGATGCCCAATGCCATCGGCGTTCCCGAGGAGCAGCTGCGTAAGGCAGCTCAGCTGTCTGTCTGCAAGATCAACATCGACTCCGACCTGCGTCTTGCAATGACCGGTACGATCCGTAAGTTCTTCAACGACGAGCCTTCCAAGTTCGATCCCCGTGAGTACCTGAAGCCCGCTCGTGCCAACATCAAGGAGCTGGTCCGCCACAAGCTGATCAACGTCCTGGGCTGCGCAGGCAAAGCATAATTGAGAAAAGTGATGTGCCCCTTTGGTCTTGACCAGAGGGGCACAGTTTATTTTATCCTAAAGTGAAAAAGGTATCGGTTTGCCAGTCATAGACTGTGTCGGGTGCGTTGTACCGGGTACAGCAGATATAGCGGTTTTCCAAAATGGAGAAATCGTATACATTTTCTGCAATAGTTTCGGTGCTGCCGGTTTCCAGATGGTAGCGCTTCAATGCGCCATTCTCATCTTCGTCTTTGTAAACAAGATATCCGTCCAGAACCTGGAAGTAATAGGACCGGATGGGCAGCCGGGTCTCTACACCGTTTTTATAGTGGATCACCTGATAGCTAAGACCTTCACCACCCTCACAGAAGTACAGATCCTCGCCATCTGCCACCATAGCAATGGGATAGAAGCTCAAGGGCACTGTTTCAAAGGCAGTGGCATCGGTATCACCCCGGAAGAAGCCGTGGAGATCATCCCCGGGCAGCAGGTACAAAGTATCGTTGTCCAGATAGTAGGAAAGGACATCCTTTTCATAGGAAGTGATGCTTCCGGTGCTAAGGTCAATGATTCCGCCGGTAGTGTACAGCTTCATACCCGCAGGGTGCAGTCTCGCACTGTAGATCCCTTGATAAACCACCTGTTCCGGTGAGCTGCCATCCTTAGGCTGCAGGTACAGATCTCCGTAGCTGTTCAAATAGCCGATGTAATCTTCGGTGGCGAACAGGTGGATGGGATGGGTGTATCGGTTGCTTAAAACATATTCTGTGGTTTTCTTTTCTTCCAGATCGTAGCGGCAGATGGCACCGGTAGCGCCGTAGTAGATGGCACCGTCACTGTAGACAAAGCTACCTGCACTCATTACGTTGTTGGCAACGGTCGTGCCTGTCTGTCCGGGTATAATATCCAGTGCCGGCTTCAATGTATTCAGCCGTTCCATATTTACAGTGCCGTAGCCTTCGGGGTAGGGGGTGGCGTAAGGCTCTACCGTAAGATCCTGCAAAAGGGCTTCTGCTTCTGCGTCTGTGACCCAATAGGGGTAATCCAGCTGCAGCAGGTATTTGCCGTCGCACCAGTACAGGCGGCTTTCGCCACCGGCACAGTAATTATGCCCCTGGGTCTCGTCATAGCCGGGAAGCTCCGGAATGGTGAGCTTCAGCATAGAAAGTCCTGCCATAGACACCGGCTCCAGAGTAAGCTTCGTGCCGGAGGGGAGTCCCACCAGGGGATCCACACAGTCTTTGCCTTCTACACCCAGAACATAGTTGGTGGTTACGGACTGGGTCAGCCGGAGCCGTCCCGGTTTTCCTTCGGTTTCCCAGCAACGCTCCCAGGTGTACAGCTCGTACCGGGAACCGCTGCTAAGTCGGAGG
>JAZQHW010000205.1:0-4588 GCA_045540795.1 Faecousia sp.
TTCATCAGTGTAGCACAGTCGATGGTTATTTTTTCACCCATCTTCCAATTGGGATGCCGCAGGGCATCTGCTTTCGTAACTACCGCCAATTCTTCTTTTGATTTACCAAAAAAAGGGCCTCCGGAACAAGTAAGAATTAACCGCTTGACTTCTTTTCTATCACTACAACCCATAAGGCATTGGAAAATTGCAGAGTGCTCAGAATCCACCGGGATGATCTCTACACCGTGTCTTTTTGCAGCAGCCATTACCAGTTCGCCTGCACACACCATAGTTTCCTTGTTTGCCAAGCCTATACGCTTACCTGCAGAAATTGCAGCCATTGTGGGCTTCAGTCCCACCATTCCCACCACTGCGGTGATCACGCAGTCAGCCTGGGGCATCTGCGCTGCTTCCAGCAAACCTTTCTCTCCCCAGCTGACTTTCATTTCAGGATCTTGCAACATTTCTCTCAGTGCTGTAGCAGCCTCTTGAGTTGCCATTACCGCAAGCCTTGGTCTATACTTTCTGCATTGCTCTGCCATACGCGCCACATTGGTTCCGGCAGTTAATGCACAAACTTCAATATTCAGATTATCGATCACGTCCAGGCTCTGCCGTCCAATGGAGCCTGTAGATCCCAAAATACTAACACATTTAACCATAATCTTACACCGCAACAGGCAACAAAAGCAACAATACTTCTGCCAAAGGTCCCACGATCATCATCGAGTCAAAACGATCCAGAATTCCACCGTGACCGGGTATCAGATTTCCGTAATCTTTAATGCCGGTTTGACGCTTAATAACAGAGAAACAAAGGTCACCGAACACACCTGCACCGGAACCAAGCAAGCCGTAAATCAGCGCATAGAGATAATTCACTTTTTGCAGGAAGATCACATCCAACACAAGGCAATAAATCACCATACCCAGCATAGCACACAGCACACCGCCAATAACGCCCTCAACCGTCTTTTTAGGGCTGATCACGGATGCCAGCTTATGCTTACCGAATTTCAAGCCTGCAAAATACGCACCGGTATCGGACATAAATGCCATAACGAAGGGAATCAAAATAAAGAATCTGCCCTTCTCCATATTATGGATACGTACAACAGATCCAAATAGCAGCGGGACAATCACGCCGGCAGTGACACAAATTGCAATCTTGTCGAAAGAAAGCTTCATACCGTTTGCCATAGTTTCTGCAAACAGTACGATCCAGAATAACAGGGCACCCAAAAGAAGCCAGGCATAACCGATGCCCAAACCGCACCACAGAACACACCACAGTGCCGAAATCATAGCATAAATGCATAAACGCAGATTCTTTACCAGCCCTGTGCCGGAAAGAAGCTCATATGCACCGATCGCCGCCATAATACCAAAAAGAATCGCAGTAAACACCTTAGGTGCTGCCAAAACAAGCAGCAGCAAAAGAGGAAGCAGCACTGCTGCTGCGATAATTCTTGTTTTCAATTCAAACACCTCCAAAGCGCCGATTGCGATTATTGTATTCCAGGATTGCACGATCCAGGTCCTCCGGAGAAAAGTCCGGCCACAGCACATCCATAAAGACATACTCAGAATAGGCAGACTGCCACAAAAGGAAGTTACTGGTTCGCAACTCACCGGAGGGGCGAATGATCAACTCCGGATCCGGAACACCGGCAGAATACAGATAGGAAGAAAGGCGTTCTTCCGTCAGGTCTTCCGGCTTGCAGATACCTGCAGCCACATCCTGTGCAAAGGCTTGTGCTGCCTTGACAAGTTCATCTCTGCCCCCATAGTTTAAGCAGAAATTCACCTGGACACCTTCATAATCCTTAGAACGATTTTCTGCATCCCGGCAAAGCATTTCCAATTTGGGGTCTAGGCGACTCAAGTCACCAAAAAAAGCAAAACGAACCTGGTTTTTCTCCATATCCCGAAGCGCTTCTTTCAGGTAATTGCCCAAAAGCTTCATAATTGCACTGATCTCCTCAGCGGAGCGTTTCCAATTCTCAGTAGAGAATGCATAGACGGTTAAATATTTCACGCCGATGGAACGGCAGTAATTTGCAATGTTACGAAATGTTTCAGCACCGGCAGCGTGTCCTGCCGTACGGGGCAATCCCCGCTTTTTTGCCCAGCGGCCATTGCCATCCATAATAATAGCAATATGCTCAGGGATCACAGCATTTACATCAGAAAGTGCCATTTGACGGACTCTCCTTTATCTTAATATTAGCACAATGGGGGCGCAAGCGCCCCCATTGGAATTAGATGGACATCAATTCTTTTTCCTTTGCAGCCAGGGCCTCGTCTGCCTTCTTGATATACTTATCCAGCAGATCCTGCAGATCCTTTTCTGCTTTCTTCTGATCATCCTCTGTGATCTCAGAATTTTTCTTCAGCTTCTTGATGTAGTCCATACCATCACGGCGGATATTACGCATAGCAACCTTTGCATCCTCTGCGTACTTTTTCACCTGCTTTGTCAGTTCCTTACGGCGCTCCTCGGTAAGCTGAGGGAATACTAAACGGATAACCTTGCCGTCATTCTGGGGATTAATACCCAACTCGCTGGTTTGAATTGCCTTCTGGATTTCCTTCAACAAGTTGGTATCCCAGGGCTGAACCACCAAGGTACGGGCATCGGGTGTGGAAATGGTTGCAACACCATTCAGAGGGGTTTCGCTTCCATAGTATTCAACTGTAATGCGGTCTAGAACCTTTGCATTTGCACGACCTGCACGGACAGCACCAAACTCGTCAGCCAGGTGATCCAGGGCTTTTTCCATTCTTTTTCCGTAATCGGTAAAATCAACACTCATATCATTATCCTCCTAAAAATTATTCATTGGTAACGGTAGTTCCGATCTTCTCGCCACGAACTACACGGACAATACTGTTCTCTTCAGAAAGGCCAAAGCAGACCATAGGGATGCGGTTGTCCATAGCCAATGCCATTGCTGTGGTATCCGTAGCCTTCAAGCCCTTCTCCAGCACTTCATTATATGTAAGATGATCAAACTTCTCTGCTGTAGGATCCTTCTTAGGATCCGCAGAGTAAATGCCGTCAATATTCTTTGCCATCAAAATTGCATCTGCTTCGATCTCCACACCCCGAAGGACCGCACCGGTATCTGTAGAGAAATAGGGGTTGCCGGTACCGGCTGCAAAGAGGACAACCTTCCCCTCATTCAAATAGCGGTTTGCAGTATCCCGGGTAAAATACTCAGCAAATTTATGCATCTCAACAGCAGTCAGCACTCGGGCTTCCATACCGTTTTCTTCCAATGCATCTGCTACAGCAATGGCATTCATAACCGTTGCCAGCATACCCATAGCATCTGCGTGAGATCTTTGCATTTTGCCCTCGCCATTCTTAACACCACGCCAGAAGTTGCCGCCGCCGATGACCAAACCCACCTGGACACCCATAGCGACACATTCTTTAATAGCTGCGCAAACTTCATTGATCTTGCCAAAGTCCAAGCCAAAACCGTCACCCTGGGGTGTCTTTTCTCCCAGCGCTTCACCGCTGACTTTTAACAAGATCCGTTTGTATTTAATTTCTGACATTGTAAACCACTCCTCTCTAGCTTTCTCTATTTTATAATAAGTCTGACCAATTGACAACAACATTTTCACATTTTTTCAAAATTGTTTATATATTTTTTCTTAGAAAGCATAATCTGCCTGTTTTCAGTCAATATATTCCTATTTATTTGTTGCAAAAACAAACCATATCGGTTATAATATTTCCAATTTCACAAATGAGAGGATGTAACATTATGGCTGAAATCACAGAAAGTAAAAATTTCATCCACGCCTTTATCGAAGAAGATATTGCCGAGGGCGGTCGGTACGCAGGACAAACCGTCCACACCCGTTTCCCCCCGGAGCCTAACGGATACCTGCACATTGGTCACTGCAAAGCTTTGATCATCGACTTTGGTACTGCTGAGAAGTTTAACGGTCTTTGCAATCTCCGTATGGATGATACAAACCCCACCAAGGAAGATGTAGAATTTGTTGAAGCGATCAAAGAGGATATCCATTGGCTGGGTTTTGACTGGGGCGACCGCTTCTACTACGGTTCTGACTATTTTGAGAAGGACTACGAGTATGCCGTGGAGCTGATCAAAAAAGGATTGGCTTATGTTTGCGAGCTGACTCCCGATCAGGCAAAAGAGATGCGTGGTGATCTGACCACCCCCGCCACCTCCCCCTGGCGTGACCGCCCCATTGAGGAAAGCCTGGATCTGTTTGCCAGAATGCGTGCCGGAGAATTTGAGGATAACAAATATACCCTCCGTGCCAAGATCGATCTTGCCTCCGGTAACTTCAATATGCGAGACCCGGTGATCTACCGTATCCGTCATATGCATCATCACAGACAGGGTGACAAGTGGTGCATCTATCCGATGTATGACTTTGCGCATCCCATTCAGGATGCTCTGGAAGGAATTACCCACAGCCTTTGCTCTTTGGAATTTGAGAACCACCGTCCCTTGTACAACTGGGTGGTAGAAAATGTTTCTGTCCCCCACCCCCCCCGACAGATCGAATTTGCCCGGTTGGGTATTGACCACACCGTTCTTTCCAAGAGAAAGCTGAG
>JAZQHW010000206.1:0-13951 GCA_045540795.1 Faecousia sp.
AATGGAGCGGTCGCAGGTGGACAGGGTGATCAGCTTATCTCCGTATGTGGCAGTTATGCCGGTATCGTAAAGGGCAAGCTCTTTGCAGGAGGCAACAAAGCTGTCAAAATCTTCCTCAGATTCTGCGTCTACAAAGGTGTGATAGGAAAAGCCCTTTCCCTGAGAGGCGGTGGTGAGAAATACGGATAGGATCTGATAGGTATGCAGCTGGGTGAGGGTATCAAAATAAATGTAGGTATGCTCCCGGTAGAAGGTTTCTTCCTGAAACAGAGAAAGATCGGCAAACATACTGCCGTCCCGCATCCGGTGACCGTAGATGGTGATGTTATCGGAAGGTGTGAAGACATCGCAAACCTCCCGGACATACAGGCAGCCGTGGGCATTGTTTTCTTTTTGGAAATTCCGTGTCAGATAGTAGTCCGGTCTGTCCGGTGTCTGCATTACCGGGTAATTCACCCGGGTGCCGGGGATCTTCATCCAGCCAACAATATCCGGATTTTTAGGATATAAAACGGAAAACTCCGGAAGAACGGAAACCAGCTGTCCGGTTTCCGGATGGGGCACCTGCACATAAGGATCAGTAGGCTCGGTGACAGCTTCCGTTTCTGTCGGGATAGATTCTGTGGGCAGAGGGCGGGGGGTCGTGCCGGCATCTGCCATCAGGTCTGCCAGTTGAGCATAGCTGCTTTTCTGGGTATAGGAATCCCAAAAATACCGTCCCAAAAAGAAGGCGCTGACCAGAAAGGTAAGGCTGAACAGAATGATCAGAAGCCGGTAAAGTGTTTTTTTCATAGGCATATCTCCTTTTGTATCAGTATATCGAATTTTGCCTGAAAAGTAAAGAAGGAACAAAGCCTCTTGACAAAATGTTCCGGTTGTGATATAGTACCCCACACAAACGGGAAATCCCTGTTCAAAGATGAGAAAAGGTGTAGTGATTGCGTAATAGGTACGCAATTTCTATACCTATTTTTATTTTTGAAAGGAGAGATTCCCTATGAAAAAGAATGAAAACAGTCAATACTTCCCGGTGTCCGTGCTCCGGGAAAATCTGCGGCTACAGTCCGTGGAACTGGCAGAGAAGCTGAAACGCTCTGTGAATCGGCTCACCTCCTGTGACAGATTTCCCTGCTTGGAGTACGGGGAGGAAGTGGCAGCGGAGATGAATCTAACGGAGGAGCTTTTCTACATCCAGCACTGCCGCACCGCTTTGGAACGGTGTATCGGTGCCGGTGCCGCAACCTTGCGATACCGGCGGCGGGACGGCAGTGTTACCGTTACCCGATTGCGGCTGGTAGGACCAGGCAGAGTCCGGGTCAGTGGATTACGGGCGGTCAGTTGACCGCCCCCTTTACAAAAGAGGGCAATTTTGATACAATAAGAAAAACATTTGGAGGCGATGTATATGAAAAAACTCATCGTAGTATTGCTGACCCTTGCAATGCTTTTTGGCTTGTGTGCCTGTAATAATGAGGAGACACCCAAAGAGCCGGAACCTACGCTCCAGGTTGGCTTTGCCCGGGCGGATATTACGCCTGCTGTTTCGGTGCCTCTTGCCGGCTATGGCAATACCACCAAGCGGATGTCCACAGAGGTGCTGGACAAGCTGTACTTAACTTGTATTGCGATGCAGGACGGTGAGGATACCGTGCTGCTGTTTACCCACGATCTTTTGATCAGTACCAATAACTGGGTACCCACGATGCGGGCGAATATTTATGCGGCAATGGGTATTCCTATGGAGAATATTATGTTCTCTGCCACCAACAACCATAGCGCACCGGACTCCAGAAATACGGATGCGGATATGACGGCATATAAGGAGATGTTTATTGACACTGCCCAGAAGCTGGCAACAGAGGCTATGACAGATCTGAAGCCTGCCACTATGTACGGCGCTAAAGTGCAGACTAAGGGGATGAACTTCGTCCGCCATTATACTCTGGAGGATGGTTCTGTAGCCGGTGAGTATTACGGAGATTTCAGCGCCGCACCTATTAAGGAGCACGCTGCCCAGGCAGACCCGGAAATGGTGCTGGTGAAGATAGAGCGGAACGATGGCAGGGATATCCTGCTGATGAACTATCAGGCACATCCCAATTTCACTTCCGGTGAAAAGAAAACAGTGATCTCTGCAGATTTTGTAGGCGCTGCCCGGGATAAGGTGGAGGCAGATACCGATATGCTCTGCGCCTACTTTACCGGTGCTACTGCAGAGGTGGACCCCACCAGCCGGATCGAAGCAGAGGATCACGGATTGGATTATAAGGGCTACGGAGAAAAGCTTGCCCAGTATGCTATAGATGCGCTGCCCAATATGACAAAGATTGAGGGCGAAGGAGTGGAAACTACCCAGCTACGATATAACTGCGCTGTGAATCATTATGATGAGGAATTGGCTGAACAGGCAGCAGAAGTGGTGGAGCTCTGGAAGCAGACAGATATTGAAACCGGCAGCGCCCGGGCAAGGGAACTGGGACTGAGTTCTGTGTTCCACGCAGAGGTGGTTGCTGCCCGTCCCAGCCGTCCTGCCAAGAAGCCTATTGAGCTCAATGCCATCCGTGTGGGCGGTATGGGCTTTGTAACAGCGCCTTATAAGATGTTCTCTTCCAACGGCGCTTATGTGAAGGAGAATTCTCCCTTCCCGTTTACGATGATTTTGACAGAAGCCAACGAAGCTTGGCCCAATATCGCAGCTAAGGAAGCTTACGAATACGGAAGCTATGAAAGTGATTGCAGCTACTATGCAGAAGGTATGGGAGAGCGGATCGCAGAAGTGTTTGTAGAACTGCTGGAGCTGCTGGAGTAAAGGTGAGCATATTGATCGATTTTCATACCCATATTTTACCCGGAATGGATGACGGGAGCGCAGACCTGGCAGAAACGCTGGAGCTGCTTCGGCTATTAAAACAGCAGGGGATCACCCTGGTGGGCGCAACCTCCCATTTCTATGCAAAACAGGATACTCCGGAGAATTTTCTCCGCCGCCGGGCGGCAGCGGCTGCTCAAATCAATATGCAGGATGAAACATTGCCCCGGATCCTGTTAGGTGCTGAGGTGGCATATTTTGACGGAATGAGCAGTTGTGAAGAATTGGGTCAGCTGACAATGGGAGATTCTAAATTGCTGTTGGTGGAAATGCCCTTTGATACCTGGTCACACCGGATGGTGGAAGAGGTCTGTATGCTGCCCATCAATCTGGGTGTGATCCCGGTGATCGCGCATGTAGACAGATACTGCCGCAAAGGACAAATGAACACCTATAGTCAGCAGCTTTTGGGGCAGGGTATTTATTTTCAATGCAATGGGGCGGCATTCCGGAGCTTCCGGAGACGCTGGTGGATATTTCAGCAGATGAAAAAGGGAAATATTCATTTTTTAGGCTCGGATTGTCACAATACCACTTTACGCAGACCTAATATGGACGAAGTATTGGCATTTGTGAAAAAGCGAATGGGTCGTCCGTTTTTAGAGCAGATGCATCAGGATGCTTTGGAACTGCTGAATATAAGATAAGAAATACCGCAAACCAAATTGTTGTTGGTTTGCGGTATTTTGTCATTTTACTTTTGTAAGGACTATTTGGGAGGGGTCTGTTACGGAGCTGGTAATCAGGTGCTTGGGACAAACAGTAGCACACAGACCGCAGCCGACACATTTTGTGTAATCGATAACCGCCAGATTGTGGTCAACGGCAATAGCACCGTGGGGACAGATCTTGGTGCATAGACCGCAGCCGATGCAACCCTGGGTGCAGCCCCGGGTGGTAATGGCACCCTTTGCGTGGGAGTTGCAGGCAATGACCGTGTGGTCATTGTAGTCTTCCGCAATGATCAAATTCCGGGGACAAACCCTTGCACAAGCCATACAGCCAACGCATTTTTCTTTGTCTACTGTGGCAATACCATCTACAATGGATATGGCACCGTATTGACATACCTGGACGCAGCTTCCAAAACCAAGACAACCGAATTTACATACGGTAGGACCGTTGCCTGCCACTTTGGAGGCAGCCAAACAGTCTTTCAGTCCTTCATAATCACCTTTTCTGCGGACACCCAGCTGCTTGCCGTCGGGCGATGTGCGTATGTATCCGGAGCAGCGCACCAGTGCCACTTTCCGGGTCATTATTTCCGGCTTTACCCCCATAATGGCAGACATTGCCTGAATGCATTCGTTGCCACCGGAAGCACAGGCACCGATGGGTGCTTCCCCTTTCAGTACCGCCTCAGCATAGCCGCTACAGCCGGCATAACCGCAGCCGCCACAGTTGGCACCGGGTAGCGCCTCGTTCAGAAGATCCAACCGGGGATCGGTCTTTACATAAAATATCTTGGAGGCGGCAGCCAGGATCAGTCCGAATAACAGACCTAAGCCACCCAAAATTCCAATGGCAATTAAGATTCCTGTCATGGTCATCCCTCCTTAAAAGTGCAGTCCGGAGAATCCCATAAAGGCAAGGGCAATCAAACCTGCGCTGATCAGCGCAATGGGATAGCCTTTGAAGGAATCGGGACAGTTGGTTTTGTCCACACGCTCCCGGACAGAGGCGAACAGGACAATGGCAAGGGTAAAGCCTAAACCGCCGCAGGCACCGTTCAGCACACTTTGCAGGAAATCATACTGTTTCTGTACATTCACCAGAGCAACACCCAAAACGGCACAGTTGGTGGTGATCAGAGGCAGGAAGATGCCCAAAGCCTGATACAGGGCAGGAATGCTTTTTTTCAAGAACATTTCCACCACCTGTACGATGGAGGCGATCACCAAAATAAAGGCAACGGTCTGCATATAGCCAAGTCCCAAAGGCTGCAGGATCAGTTGATCCACTGCCCAGCAGGCGGCTGCGGCAATTGCCATAACAAAGGTAACTGCCATACCCATACCCAAAGCGGTGTCTACTTTTTTGGATACACCCATAAAGGGGCAGATGCCATAGAATTTCACAAGGATAAAATTTTCTGTCAGCAGGGCAGAGAGGAGAATGCCCAAAAGAGATTCTGCATAGGTCATTGGTCATTTTCCTCCTTTTTTTTATTATTCAGCCGTTTCATCAGCCATTGGGAACCGGCAATCACAAAACCCAGGGTAAGGAAACCGCCTACGGGCATGATCATCTGCATAGCGGGATAGCCTTCCGGGATCAGGCGGATGCCTTCTCCGTTATTCAGAATACCACCGCCGAAGGTGCCGGAGCCCAGCAGCTCCCGGATCACGCACATAATGATCAGTGCTACGGTGTAACCGATGCCCTGGAACAATCCGTCTGCGGCGGAAGCCAGAACTGTATTTTTAGAGGCAAAAGCTTCTGCCCGTCCCAAAATGATACAGTTGACCACGATCAAAGGAATAAACACACCCAGGCTTTCTGCCAGTGACGGGAGAAATGCCTGCAGGCACAGATCCACAATGGTAACGAATCCGGCAATGATCACGATATACGCAGCGATCCGGATCTGGGAAGGGATCACTTTCCGCAGGGCAGAGATCAAAACGTTGGAGCAGATCAAAATAATGGTAACACTCAGACCCATACCGATGCCGTTAAACAGGCTGGTGGTGATGGCAAGGACAGAACACATACCCAAAAGCTGCACCAATACAGGGTTCTTGGTCAAAAGACCTTCTTTAAACTGTTTTTTCAAATTCATTGTGCCACCTCCTGCAGAATCTGACAAGCCAGTGCGGCATTGACACCGTCAACAATGGCTTGGGAGGTGATGGTGGCACCGGATAAAGCATCAATGTCAGTCACCGTGACAGAGGAAGTACCGGCAGGGAGCTCTGTAAAGCTGTTCCGGAATGTTTCACCGGCAGCGTTGTTGGCAGCTGCCACAGCACCCAGACCGGGGGTTTCTGTGTGGGATATCACCTGGATACCCACAATACTGCGGTCCTGGCGGATGCCTACCATCAGGGTGATCTCACCGCCAAAGCCGGAGGGGTGTACCTCCAATGCCAAGCCATTATCGGTGGTGAACACCTGCTTGACGGTGCCGGTGGTATCGGTATATTCTGCCGCTGCCAGGGAACGGATATCGGTGCTGCCGGGGAAAAGGGTTAAAATTGCCTGGTTTGTTTTTGCCTCTTTGGCTGCGGCAATTTTGTCTTTTGTCATAGCGTTAACACCAGCCAGTGCTGCGGCAGTAATGGCGGTGATCAAAAGCAAGGTGACGGAAAGCTTCAAAATGTGTTTCATTTTGCAGCCTCCTTTTTGGGCGCGCCAAATTTTTGGGGACGACCTACCCGATCCAAAAGGACCACGCAGCAGTTCATTACCAAAATGGCATAGCTGACACCTTCATTGTAGCCGCCAAAATAGCGAATGGCAACAGTAAGGACACCGCAGCCGATGGCGAAGATCACTTGACCGGCTTTGGTTACGGGACTTGTTACATAATCGGTAGCCATAAAGATGGCACCCAGCATCAGACCGCCGGAGCAAAGCTGGGCAGCGCACCAGACAGCAGGATCGTTACCCTGGGGGAACAGAAGTGTCAGAACCGCAACCGTGCCCATAAAGATCAGAGGGATCCGGGGAGCGATGACCTTCCGCAGCAGCAGGTAGACAAAGCCAAACAGCAGAAGCAGCGCAGAGGTCTCACCAATGCAGCCGCCTACGTTGCCCAAAAACAAATCAGCCAAAGAGCATTGGGGCAGTTGTCCCTGATGCATAGAAGCCAATGGAGTGGCAGCGGTAACAGCATCTGCGGTGCTGAAGATACCGGCAGCATTTTGGAAGCCTACTTTGACCCAGGTGCTCATTATTACCGGCCAGCTGAACAAAAATGCCCGGGCAGCCAAAGCCGGATTGACAAAATTCTTGCCAATACCGCCAAAGAGCTGCTTAACAACGATGATGGCAAAAAAGTCGCCAATGATAATACACCAGTATGGAATGGTCACAGGGCAGACAAAAGCCAGCAGTACACCGGTAACGATGGCAGACAGATCATAGACCTTGCTGGGCTGCTTTCTTAAGCGGCACCAAAGCCATTCAAAGAACACGCAGGCGGTTGCAGAGATCAAAGTGACCAGCAGTGCCCGGAAACCGAAGAAGTAAATACTGCCCACCAGAGCCGGTGTCAGAGCGATCAGCACATCCCGCATGATGGTAGTGGTCGTAACAGGGTTATGTATGTGGGGAGAGCTGGAAACCGTCAGCTCATAAAAGTATTTCATTTGTGCCAAAGATATCCGCCTCCTTTTCTATTTTTTTGCCGCGGCGGCGTCACGGATCTTTTGTTTGCCAGCCCGGAAGGCTTGCACCAGAGGAATAGTAGCCGGGCAGGTATAGGCGCAGCAGCCGCATTCAATGCAATCCATCATATCCGCAGCAGCCATCTGCACCGGATCGTTGCCGGTGTATGCCTGGTACATCATAACCGGCATCAATCGCATTGGACAGGCATCGATACATTTTCCGCAGCGGATGCAGCTGGCATCGGAAAGGGCGAAACGGTTCTGTTCGCCTAAAACCGTAATGGCATTGGTGCCCTTGATCACGGGAACAGACAGATCGTACTGGGCAACACCCATCATCGGTCCACCGGAAAGCACTTTATAGGGATTCTGCCGATAACCGACAGCTTCCAGCAGAGCGTTGAAATCTGTACCCACAGGGACAATGAAGTTCTTCGGCTCCATGAGAATATCACCGGATACTGTAACGATCCGGCGGACCAGGGGCATACCTTCATAAACGGCATCGTGGATGGCTTTGCAGGTGGCGGCATTGAAAACGGCGCAACCTACGGCTGCCGGCAGTCCCCCGGAGGGCACTTGACGACCGGTAACTGCCTGGATCAGCTGCTTTTCCGCACCCTGCGGGTACCGGGCAGGCAACAGCTCCAGCCGGATACCGCTTTTGGGGTCAATTGCCCATTGTAAGGCTTTGGCTGCCTCCGGTTTGTTATCCTCCATAGCAATGCAGGCGGTGTCTAAACCAAGGACCCGCATCACGATCCGCAAACCGGAAATCATCTCTTTGGCAAACTCCCGGCAAAGCCAGTCATCGGCTACAATGTACGGCTCACATTCTGATACATTTACGATGATGGTATCCACCTTGCCAATGCCGGAACTGAGCTTTATATGGGTGGGGAAGGTAGCGCCGCCCATACCCACGATACCTGCCTGATGGATGATCTCCATTAGTTCTTCACCGGAAAGGGCATTGACCTCCTCCTGTGTCCGGGGTTTTACCTGGTCACAGAGGGTGCCCTGGCGGTCATTTTCGATGACCACACTCATCACCATCGTGCCGTTGGAGTGTGGCTTGTTGTCCACTGCTTTTACAATGCCGGACACCGGGGAGTGGACAGGTACACAAAGTCCCTGGGCATCTCCCAGTTTTTGACCAACGGTTACCGGATCGCCTTTTTTTACCAGGGGCGCACAGGGAGCGCCGATGTGTTGCTGCATAGGAATCACCAGAATATCCGGTGCAGGAAAAACCTGGGGCTTGGAGTCCCGGGCATAATGCTTATTCTCCTTGGGATGGATCCCACCGAAGAAGGAAAAAGCCATTGAGATCACCTCTTGTCTTCATTTACGGCATTACCATAACAATGGATATATAATAGTATATTTTCAAAGAGAAGTCTACAATAATCAAGGAATTTACAAAGAAAGTATCTTTGTATCGATAGAAAAGTTTTGATACACTACAGAGGACAAAGAAGCCACCAAGACGAACAAAACGAAGGCGTAGGCGTACATTGGTACGTTAGTTCTTCGTTTTGTGAAGTAAGTCAAAATGTCTTGCTATGCAAGATGTATTAGCATTTGGAGAGGAACGGAATGTGAAGGTATTCCTTGGACTTTGTTAGGGAATAATCTGAAAGCAACAACCTCATTTTGACGGTTGGTGGGTTCTTTGCTCCTCTGACGCTCCAAGAAAATTCCTAATCTTTTGAGCAACGGCACAGGCGGCATTATAAGGACAGTCTGTAAACAGACAGTCAGTATCTGTCAGACGATTATCCTCTGCTTCTACTGTGACGATGCGGCTTTGATCGGTTTGCCGGCAGTAGCCGGTTACTACAGCTTCCCGTTCCATTTTCTATCCTCCGTAATGCAGTACCCTTTGGAGTCCAAAATCAGTCGGTCCGGTGCCGGTGCGGATAAGCCGACACCTGCCAGAATCTGACCGGTGAGGATCTCCCAGGGTGTATCACTCTGGTTTACATAAATTCTTACGGTTTGCCCATTAAGAGTCTTGCGATACCCCAGCCGGTGGTTTTGGGCACAGAAAAAGCGCAGTGTTCCCCTAGCAAGGGCAGGATAGTGACGGCGCAGCTGCCCCAGGGTGCGATGATGTGCCAGCAGTGTGGTGTTTTCCTGTCCCCAGGGATAGGTGCGGCGGTTGAAGGGGTCTTTGCCGCCTTCCATACCGGCTTCGTCACCGTAATAGATACTGGGACTGCCGGGGAGTGTGAATTGCAGGACAGAGGCGGTGAGCAGAAGGGATTCTGCCCGCTTCCGGTCCTCCGGAGAAAGCGTTCGCTTTGCCAAAGCTTCCCGGCTGCCGTCAAATTCATCTACCAGGGTGGTAAGGATCCGGGGTGTATCGTGGGTGCCCAGCAGATTCATATTGGCATTGACCACCTGGGCAGGGTAGTTTTCCAAAATGCCCATAACCCTTTGCTCAAAGCCGGAACCGTCATCTCGTCCCCAAAGGAAATCCAAAATTGCTTTCCGGAAGGGATAGTTCATAATACTGTCCAGCACACCGTCGGTAAAGTAACGGCAGCGTTTGCCGTAAGCGATCTTGTTGGAAGCATCCTCCCAAACCTCACCCATCAGCAAAGCGTCCGGTTTCAGTTGACGCAGTTGCTTTTTCAAAAGTGCCAGGAATTCGCCCGGCAGCTCGTCGGCAACATCCAGCCGGAAACCGTCTGCCCCCAGCTTCAGCCAGTGGGCAAGGACAGAATCTTCCCCGGTGATCACATACTCTATGAAGGAAGGATCCAGTTTGTTTACTGTGGGCAGGGTGTCGAAATTCCACCAGGAAATATAATCGTTAGGGTATTGCCGGAAGGTGTACCAGCTGCGATAAGGGGAGTCAGGATCCCGGAATGCACCGCTGGTGCCAAAGCTGCCGTATTTGTTAAAGTACAGACTGTCCGCACCGGTGTGGGAAAAAACACCGTCCAAAATCACCCGGATCCCACGGCTGTGGGCAGCTTCACACAGCATAGAAAAATCTTCCTCTGTACCCAGCATTGGATCCGGCGATTTGTAATCAGCGGTATCATAGCGGTGGGAGGAGAAGCTTTTGCTGATGGGATTTAAGTACAAAAGAGTCGTCCCCAAGGAGGCAATATAATCCATTTTTTCTGTGATGCCCCGGAAATTACCGCCGTAAAAGTCATTGTTCAGCACTTCACCCTTTTCGTTGGGCTGCCATACCACTTCCTCATCCCATTGAGAGTGGAGCAAATATGGCTGCAGCTTGCCGGTAAGATCGGTATCACCGCTTTTATAAAAACGGTCCGGGAAGATTTGATAAATATTGGCACCCTGTGCCCAGTCGGGAACGGTGAAATCTGCAGGAACGCAGCTAAGCTGCCACAGATCACCGGCTTCCATATTGGTATCCTTGCCCTGCTTAAACAGACGGAAGGTGCCGGTGTGCCCGGTGATACGGAAATAGTAAAAATACAAGTCCGGTGCTTCCAGGGAAAAGCTTCCCTGCCAAATGTCATAAGCACCAACTGTTCCGGAAGCGGTCATAGGTACTTCCCGGAAAGGACTGCCATTTTCCCAATTAAAGCAGATGGAAACGGCAGAGGCTTTTACAGTGGAGGGAATGTGAATCTGCAGCCTGCAGAGCTGCCCCGGTGTGAGACAACCAAAGGGTTCTTTGTGTATTTTTTCTTGGGAATTAAACAAAATGCGCATAGAAAACTCCAATAGAACGGAGCGGTAAATACCGCTCCGTTAAAGTGATTATTATAAATGCTCACGCATATATGCGAAAAGCTCCATATATCTTTGGGCAGGCTTATCCCAGCTGAAATCCTGTTCCATACAGATTTTTTGCAGCCGGCAGAAGCCGTCCCGGTTGTGATCGTAAAGATCCAGACAGCGGGTCAGAGCACCGTAGAAGTCATCGGCATTGTAGGATTGGAAGGTAAAGCCCAATCCACCTTCGCCCTTCTCATCTACAGGAGGAACGGTATCCCGCAGACCACCGGTGGCGTGGACCACAGGAATGGTGCCGTAACGCATAGCGTTCATCTGACTTAAACCGCAAGGCTCCGATTTAGAGGGCATTAGGTAAATATCACCGCCGGCATAGATCCGGGAGGCAAGTCCAAGATCAAAGGTGATCTTGGCAGAAACCCGATCCGGGAATTCCCGGGCAAGGTCTGCGAAGAACTGTTCAAATTGTGCTTCACCGGTACCCAGGATCAGCAGCTGGCAATCCCGTTCCCAAAGAAGCCGCCGGGCAATGTAGCAAAGAAGATCCAGTCCCTTGTGACCGGCAAGCCGGGTGACCATCACCATCAGCGGCACAGCTGCCTTCACCGGCAGACCTACTTCCTGCTGCAAAGCGGCTTTGCATTGGGCTTTGCCGGAAACAAAGGTTTCCGCGTTATAGTGGGCAGGAAGTGCCGGGTCAGTTTCGGGATTGAAGGTATTCACATCAATGCCGTTGGTAATGCCGGTAAGCTTCCAGCCGGCAGCGGAAAGAACACCGTCCATACCGTGAGCATAGTAAGGATACATCAGCTGCTTGGCATAGGTTTCGGAAACGGTGGTGACCAGATGCGCGGTTTCCACTGCACCCTTCATCACATTGATAGCGCCGTTCATATCCAAACAGGCACGGTATTGACCGGGCATTGCCAGTACATCGTCAAAAAAGTCACTCTGTGCCCAGCCTTGGTATTCTACATTATGAATGGTGAACATACATTTTGTGCCGGGAAACAGGGGGTGGTACTGGGATGCCAGATAGGTAGGAACCAAAGCGGTCTGCCAGTCATTACACTGGATCACATCGGGAAGGATATCCAATGCTACCAGCGCATCCAGGCAGGCTTTGGAGAAAAAAGCATACCGTTCTCCGTCATCCGGGTGTCCGTACAGAGCACCTTCCCGGTTGCCGAAATAGTATAAATTATCAATAAAGTAGACCTGTACTCCATCTGTACGGTTTTTCAGCCGCAGGATACCGGCATACTGCTGCCGCCAGCCAAGGGAAACGTGGAACTGTGTTACTTGCTCTACCTGGTAGGCGGGATTGTTCCGGATCTTGTGATAATAAGGCAGCAGCAGAGTCACCTGATTGCCGGGGATCCGGGACAGAGCAGCAGGGAGTGCTTCCATCACATCACCCAAGCCGCCGGACTTGGCGTAAGGTGCGCCCTCGGAAGCGATTAGGGCAATTTTCATACAACTTCACCTCGTTTGATGATCACCGGGTTGGAGGGAGTACCGATAAGCTGGGTACCGGGACGAACCACAACATCCTTATCCAGGATCACATACCGCAGCTGGCAACCTTCGTTTACCACCGTGTCATTCATGATCACACAGTTCTCCACGGAAGCACCGGGGTACACCGTCACCTGGCGGAACAGAACGGAGTTGCGGACAGTACCGCCCAGCATACAGCCGTCTGCTACAGAGCAGTTTTCCACAGAACAGTTTTCACCGTAGAAGGTGGGAACACGGTCACGAACCTTAGTATAAATGGGATGATTTCCGCCAAACAGATCCTTACGCACTTCCTTGTTGATCAGGGAAAGGCTGTTCCGGAAATATTCTTCTACAGATTCGTTGTACATAGCCAGTCCGTTAAAACTGTAAATGTTGACAGTGGCAGCTTTTTTCTGCCACAGACCCAGCACCAGGTCCCGGTCCATATGGTAAAGATTCCGGGAGATGTGCTCCTTGACCTGCTGGATCAGCCACTTTTTGTTGAGAACAAAGATATCCATAGATACTTCGTATTCCGGGGTGGCGGCATAGTCTACTGCCATATCTGCCACTTCTCCGTTTTTATCCAGCTTTACTGCCAGGTCAACGATCTTATAGCCGTTGGCAATACCGGCTTTGGTGACCAGTGTGATATCCTTGCCGCTTTCTTTGTGGGAGGCAATTACTTTGGTCAGGTCGATATTGCTGAGAATGGCAGAGTCGATCATAACGATATACTCATCCTCGTCGCCATACTCCAGAAAGGACATTGCTGCATACAGAGATTCCAGCTTACCCCGGTAATCAGAGGTGTGAGAGGAGGAGAAGGGTGTCAGATATTCCAGACCGCCTTCTTCCATTTCCAAGCCCCACTCTTCACCGGAGCCGACATGGTTCATAAGACTTTGATAGCTGTGACGGGTCACGATACCTACTCGGTGGATTCCAGCGCAGGAGAGGTTGGATAAGGCAAAGTCCACCTGACGGTAGCGTCCGCCGAAGGGCAGGCTTGCCATTGTACGCTTTTCGGTAAGCTGACTGACAGTACCGTCATTTGCGAAAATAATACCAGTTACATTCATAGCCGATCCTCCTTACACCATTTCTCCGGGCAGAAGCACGGTGTTTGCCTCCAGCACCGTATCTTTTCCGGTGACACTGATCTTTTTCTTATCCCTGGGACCGTAGGCACCGCCTACCACTGCACCCCGGCAGATCCGGCTGTTTTCGCCTAAAATTGCGTGGCGGACAATGGCATCGGACTCGATCTCCACACCGGGCATTACCACGCTGTCTTCTACCAAAGCGCCTTCACCAATGGTACAGCCGGTGGAGATGATACTGTTGCGGACAGCACCGTAGACCTCAGAGCCCTCTGCAATGAAGCAGTTGACAGTCTTGGCGTTTTCGTCAATGTAGGAAGAGGGCAGGGCGTTGTTCCGGGCGTAGATCTTGCTCTTCTCATCGCCACGGATGTTAAAGGCGGGATCTTTGCCCAAAAGCTCCATATTGGCTTCCC
>JAZQHW010000207.1:0-9750 GCA_045540795.1 Faecousia sp.
CCGCTGGCAACACCGCCGGAGTCAAAGGCAATGGCAGTATATACAGGGGGTACAAACAGCGAAAGTGCCAGGGACAGGAAATAACCCGGGATAATATAATAAGTCAAAGAGAAATCAAAGATAATGCGCACCACAGACAAAGCGATGGCTGCACCTACACCGATGCACAAGCCAATCATCATAGACCTTTTTGTGACATAGCCGTTGGTGATCTCCTCCACCTGCTGATTCAGCACGTGGATAGCAGGCTCTGCCAGGACAACCAGGATGCCCATCAGCAGTCCTAGACCTACCACCACCCAGCGGTTCAAGCCGGCAAGCTGGGTTCCCAGCTTGAAGCCAACAGGCATAAAGCCTACATTCACGCTGGTAAGGAACAGAACCAAGCCGGCAAAGGTAAAGAGAATACCCACACCGATCCGCAGCAGCTGCCGCTTGGAAAGCTTCAGGAAAGCAAACTGGCAGATCATAAAGAATACAACGATCAAGCCTAAGGCAATAGAAACTTCCTGAGCTGTATGCCCGGCATTATTCAGGAAGCTGCCCAGAATATTGGCATCCACCGTATAGTCCGGAACGGTGTATGTAAGATCACTCTTGGAGAACAGACCCAAAACCAGCACCGCAAGGATAGGTCCAACGGAACACAGGGCAACCAAACCGAAGCTGTTTTCCTGGGATCTGCGGTCTGACAAAACACTGGAAATGCCGACACCCAAAGCCATAATAAAAGGAACGGTGATGGGTCCTGTGGTAACACCGCCGGAGTCAAATGCCATGGGCAAAAGCTCCAAATGGTCATTTACTGCCAAAAGCAGTGCCAAAGCGAACAGGAGCATATAAAACAGCATCAGAATGGTGGACAATCTCCGGTGGAATACGATACGCAAAATCGCCACCATCAAAAAAGCACCCACGCCGGCACCCACCGCATAGATCAGCACCGTGCCGTTCATAACTGTCCGTACCTGATTTGCCAAAACCTGCAGGTCCGGTTCTGCAATGGTGATGAGCATTCCCAGGACAAAGCAAACACCCAGCAACAGGGTCAGCTTCTTTTGCCGTGACAAGCCAGCACCCACATGGGTACCCATAGGCGTCATAGCCAGGTCGGCACCCATATTAAACAGCGCAATGCCCAATATCAGCATCACCGCACTGACTGTAAATGTGATCAGCTCTGTAGCGGAGAAGTGAAACCAAGGCAGCAATGCCACGGCATACACGATCAATGTGATGGGCAATGCCGACACCAGCGCCTCTTTAATTTTCACCCAAAGTTCTTTCATAGGTACCGCACCTGTTCCTTTTCCATAGTCTGTTTCATTATAGCAGATTCCTTCTCGATTTCCAACCCCTATTGGAAAAGTTTTGTTACAAATAATGACAAAATCCCCATTCCGGTTGCCCGGAATGGGGATCTTGTTATGCCAGGGGTTTATTGGTATTCAGAGAATTACTCAGTCACAGCAGGCTCAGTTGCTCTGTATACATCGCCGGCAGTGCCGGAGGTTTCGGTAAAGGTAGCACCGTATGCCACATAGACATCGTTGCCGAATTCGCCAGCAGTACCGTCAGCGATGGTAGCGCCGGTGAGGGTAACAGTGCCGTCCATAACAGCTACGTTACCGCCCTTTTCGGTTGCTTCGCCACCACGGATGGTCAAACCGGCAGTATCCAGCTTCGCATTGGTATCAGCACCAAGGAAGTAGATGTTGCCGCCTCTGACAGCCTTACCGTTGGAAATCTCTGCAGTGCAGCCAGTGTAGCCCAAATTTGCAAAGAAGTCGTCAGTAGTATCGGTTGTACCTTGATTGTCATTCTTTACGTTCTCCATAAAGAAGTTACCGCCGTTTTCAGTAGCAACACCATCATACACCTTCATATGACGGAGCATAACCTTAAGGACCTCGTCGGAGCCTGCAGTACGGGAAATAGCAATGTTGCCGCCGTACCTTGCGTTACCGCCGTAGATCTCAATGGGCGTGTCGCTGGCATTGCTACCGATACGGAAGGTCAGAGGGTGTGCATTGCCAGTAGCACCGGCAAGAACGTAGATGTTACCGCCTCTTCCAGAAGCAGTACCGCCATAGATCTCGCCACTGCACAGACGAACATTGATAGTCGTTGTCTTGGGGAAGTGAGCGGGAATACCGATGTTCGCACCGTTTTCGGCAGTACCGCCAAAGACCTTACCGCCGTACATAAAGAATGTGGTACTTGCATCATTACCCTTTACCAGGATGTTGCCACCCCAGTTACAGTTGGTATAAGCGCATTCGGTCTTGGAAGCAGCGGTACCGTTGGAGATCTCACCGCCGTACATATAGAATGTACCACCGTTGAGCATCAGGTTGGAACCAACAGTGCCCTCGTCAGCAGTCAGAACAGTGCCTTCATACATCTTGAACATACCAGCCAGCTGCACAACGCTGGGATACTTGGAAGCTGCTGCGTGCTTGAAGGTACCGCCGAAGGTATTCAGGATACCGCTTATGCGCAGGGTTGCAGCGTTCTCAACGCCAGCACCACTCACAGTGCCATCACCCATCACATTCAGGGTTCTGCCGCTGCCCAGAGCGATTACAGCATCCGTAGACTCGATCTTCTTACCATTCAGGTGCAGGCAGACTGCAGCATCTTCAGCTACAGTGTAAGGACCAGCAATGGTCAGATCTTCAACCACATAGTAGTGACCTGCAGCCAGCTCAGTTGCTTCTGCGGGCAGGGGCAGCCAGGTAACGGCTACATTTGCACCCTCAGTGGTGTTATCGCAGTAGGGGCAGTTGGTGGGCAGGTTCTGGGCATCGGAGAAGTCCATAGCCAGAGCCTGGGGAGCTACCAGATTGATGTCGTCAGGAGCATCCACAATGTGCAGTGCACCTGCGTCCAGCACAACAGCCTTGTAGGGATCTACCGCAGAGAAGCAGGCAGCATCCGTCTCATCAGTGATAGCCTCGGTGAAGCAGCCGGTAGCAACAACCTTGATCTGTGCTGCGGCGTCCAGGTCAACAACAGCTGCCAATTTGCCAGTAGCCAGGGTCAGGTTGGACAGGTTGGGAGCGCCGGTCAGGGTTACAGTAGCATTAGTGCCTGCAACACGGATAGGACGACCGGTGCTGATACCGCCGCCAACGGTCAGATGACCTGTGGTGGAGCGGATATTGTAACCGGTGGCACGGGCACTAGTCAGGACAGTACCGTTGTACATACCCATAGTGCCGTGCTGGGTAACAATGTTGTTGGCAATGCAGTTCTCGGGATGGGTATAAGTACCACCGCAAAGGTTCATAGTACCCTTGTTGTAGATCACGCCGCCCTCGGTATGCTGCTCAGCGGTAGCGCCGCTGACATTGCCGTCACCCATAACGTTCAAGGTAGCAGACTTTGCAACATTGAATACAGTATTGGTGCTGGTAACGGTCTTGCCGTTCAGGTGCAGGCAGACAGTGCCGGAAATATCATACATCTTGGTGTTTTCCAGATTCTCTGCTGCATAGTAGTGACCGGTCAAGACAGTGTTCTCAGTACCGTTAGCTGCAGGCAGAACAGTCCACTCCACTGCCCCATCACAGATGGGGCAAGTGGTGGGCAGGTTCTGTGCATCAGCAAAGCTCATTGTCTTTGCCTCTGCGTAAACGCTGTTGTAATCAACAGCCTCGGGTTCCTCGGGAACAGTGGTTTCCTCGGGGACAGTAGTCTCCTCGGGAACGGTAGTTTCCTCGGGAACGGTGGTAGACTCAGTGGGCTTATCGACGCAGGACAGCGCATTGCCGTCCACAACGATTTCCTTTGCTGCGGCTACAGCCTTGAAGCAGCCCAGAACTGCGTTTGCGTCAGCCAGGTCTTCAGTGAAGACGCCGTCAGCATAGACCTTGATCTCTGCTGCTGCATCCAGATCTACGATCTCAGCCTTCAGACCGGCACCGAAGTACAGGTAAGACATCTTGGGCGCGCCGGACAGTTTGACAGAGCCGGTACCTGCAATACGAACCATCTTACCGGTGTACTCACCGCCGTAAACATTCAGGACACCGGAAGGAACCTGAATATTATACTTACAGTTGGGTGCATTGAAGACAGAGCCGTTGTAGATATTAGCGACACCGATCTTGCCTGCGTTAGTGTTGGACTGCACAGTCATAACATTCTTAGTGGAAAGGTTAGATGTGTAAGTACCGCCACAGACATTCAAAGTAGCACCACCGGTGACCAGGATTGCAGCCTCAGTGTTACCCACATTGGTGTTTGCGTTTACCAAGCCTGCACCCATCAGGTTTGCGGTTCTGCCGTCCAGTACAGTCATAAATGCATCCTCTGCATTGACAGTCTGACCATTCAGATGGATACAGACATCTTCAGAAACAACGTAGATCTTGGTGTTGTTCATCTCGCCTGCTACGTAGTAGTGACCTGCTGCCAGGACCTTGTTGGTATCGCCGGTAGCCTCAGGCAGAGCAGTCCACTCCACTGCCCCATCACAGATGGGGCAAGTGGTGGGCAGGTTCTGTGCATCAGCGAAGCTCATTGCATTTGCTGCTGCGTTAACGCTGTTGTAGTCAACAGTCTCAGCAGGCTCAGTAGCTTCGGTAGTCTCGGGGACTGTAGTAGCCTCGGTGGTAGCCTCAGTAGCTTCTGTGGTAGCCTCGGTTTCCTTGTCTACCACTGCCAGGGTATTACCCTCGATGGCGATCTCCTTTGTTGCAGAATATGCTTCGAAGCAAGCTGCAACTGCATTTACATCAGCAAGTTCCTCGGTAAATACACCGGTAGCATAGACCTTGATCTGTGCTGCTGCATCCAGGTCCTCAATAGCAATTGTCTTGCCGGAAGCAATCCACAGGTAGGAGATGTTGGGTACGCCGGTCAGGGTCATAGTACCTGTACCTGCTACACGGACCATCTTGCCGATGGTGGTACCGCCAGCCATATGCAGATGACCGGAGGGAACCTGAATGTTGTACTTGCCGCCATCGGCAT
Source organism: Faecousia sp. (assembly GCA_045540795.1). Classification (GTDB taxonomy): domain Bacteria; phylum Bacillota; class Clostridia; order Oscillospirales; family Oscillospiraceae; genus Faecousia. Next base: position 4,981 of record JAZQHW010000207.1, read on the forward strand.
TGAACACAGCGCCGTTGTAAACATTGGATGTACCGTGAACGGTCATCGCGTTGACGGTGTTGTTGCTGCTCTTATAGGTACCGCCGCAAACGTTCATAACACCCTTGTTCAGGATAACAGCCTCTAATGTTCTTGCTTCTGTACAACCGTCGATCTCACCCTGACCCATAATGTTCAGAGTACCGGTTTCCTTAACACTGAATACATTGTCGGCAGAGGTGATGTTCTTTCCGTTCAGATGCACACAAGCATTGTCGGAAATCTCATAGATCTTGGTGTTGGTCATATTGTCTGCCACATAGTAGTGACCGGACAAAACGACATTGTTTACACCGGTAGCTGCAGGCAGAACAGTCCAGGTCACGTTGTCGCCACAGATGGGACAGGTGGTGGGCAGGTTCTGTGCATCAGCAAAGCTCATTGCGTTTGCCTCTGCGTAAACGCCGTTGTAATCAGCAACGGGCTCAGTAGCAGGCTCGGTGGTTGCCTCAGTGGTAGCCTCGGGACCGGTGGTCTCAGGCTCGGTGGGCTCAGGCTCGGTGGGCTCAGTCTCGATGGACAGGTATGCCAGTGCATTGCCCTGAACCTCGATCTTCATCGTTGCGCTACCTGCGGTGAAGCAGCCCAGGATAGCCTGAGGATCTGCGACCTCGGAGGTAAATACGCCTTCCTTAGCAATGACAGTGATGTCAGCTTCTGCGTCCAGATCAACGATCTCAGCCACAGTGAAGGCATTGTGAGTCAGATCCAGCTTGGAAATCACAGGTGCGCCGGACAGAGTCAGCTTGCCGGTAGCAGAAACACGAATTGCCTTACCGGTGCTGGTGCCGCCTGCGATGGTCAGCATACCAGTGGTGCACTGCACATTGTACTTAGAATCAGGAGCATCAATAACAGTGCCCTTGTAGATGCTAAGTGTACCGTGGTTGGTGATGTTGCTCTTATTGGACACGCTGCTGGTGTAAGTACCGCCAAACAGGTTGGTAGTACCCTTGTTGTACAGCATTGCCTCCAGAGTAGTTGCAGCACCGCTGACAATGCCATCACCCATCACATTCAGAGTGCTATCTCCCAGAACATTGAATGCGCTGTCGGCAGATGTGATGTTATGACCGTTCAGGTTCACACAAACATCGCCGGAGATCTGATATGCGAAGGTGTTGGTCAGGTCTTCAGCCACATAGTAGTGACCGGAGTTCAGAACCATCTCCTCTGTACCGGTAACGGCAGGCAGAGGCATCCAGATCACAGTACCGTCACAGATGGGACATGTGGTGGGCATTGCCATAGGATCGGAGAAGTTCATTTCCTTAGCTGCATCGTAAATAGTATTCAGATCCAGCTTGTAAGCGTTGTAGACCAGGACACCCTTATCAGTCTCAGGAACAGCCTCGACAACGATCTGATCTCTGCTGGAAGAAGCGGTAACCTTAGCCAGGTAGCTGTCAGCATTCGCCATAGCAGTGGTGAAGGTGCCGTCAGCAGTTACAACAATGCTTGCGTCCTCACCCAGTGTGCCCAGAGTCAACAGCTTGCCTGCCTCGATGGTCAGACCGCCGTCCTTACCGGTGATCACACTGTTACCGGAAACAGTGAAGCTGAAGTTGTTGGGCTTTGCACCAACAGTAGCTACGTAGACACCGCCGTCAATGTTACCACCGTACATATTGAAGTGGTACTGTGCATTAGTGACAGTGTTGATGGTGTTCACACCAATTGCAACATTAGCGCCCTTGCCGTCGGTCTTGTCACCGGCAACTGCGGAGCCGCCAGAGATGGAGCCGCCGAACATATTGAAGGCACCGTAAGGCACATTGATGTGTGTACCGGTTGCACCCTCAGTTCCTACGAACTTAGCACCGGAGTACATATTCACAATGCCGTCAGCACGCAGGTGCGTCAGAGTGGGAGCAGTACCGGTATGGGTGTAAGTACCGCCGTAGAGGTTGGTAGTGCCGGTAACATAGATGGTTGCAGCATTGCCCTTAGAGCCGCCGCAAACAGTACCCTCACCCAACAGATTCAGCGTGGAGCGAGTGCCGGCGCTGAATACCAGGCCTGTGCTGGTGATGTTGTAGCCGTTCAGATGTACGGTTACATTGGTGTAATGATACTCCTTAGGAGCAGTGGGATCGGTAACAGCCGTGGGATCGGTATTTACGATCTCATAGCCTCCAGGTACAGTATAAGCACCTGTGTTACTCAGATTATCCGTCAGATAGTAGTGCTTACCATCTTCCAGAGCTGTACTATCGGTAATTGCCGTCAAAGCAGTCCATTCAACAACCTCGCCACAGACCGGGCAAAGTGCCATAGTGGTGCCGCTTTCAAACTTGTCGCTGATGGAGGAGTTATCCAGGCTGCAAGCCAGGTAATTCTCGTTCTCAACAACAATTGCCTTACCGGAAACAGCAGACTTGAAGTTATCCAGATACTGGTCAGCATTCTCAGTCTTGGTAGTGAAGACGCCGTTGGCGTTCACATAGATCTCAGACTCAGCAGCCAGGTTATCTACAGTCAGAGCATTCACGCCTGCCATAGTCAAACCGTTGCCCTTATTGCTGATCATTACCTTACCGGAAACAGTACCGGTTGCAGTTGCACCCATATAAACGCCGCCGTCGATAGTACCGCCGGAGATATTCAGGGTACCGGCTGCCATATAGATGTTGTCATCACCATTAGCGGTGACACCACCGGAGATAGAGCCGCCCTTGATGTTGACGATGCTGCTTGCAGCGGTAGCGCTGATAACACCGCCGTTAACCATATCGGTATGGGATTCACCCATTTCCAGAGAACCGCTCAGCAGAGTGAACTCGCCGCCTGCGCCGACCAGAGCAACGCCGCCCTTGTTGTCCTTAGCGCCGTAAGATACGACCTTACCGCTGCCAACGGAGTCCATAACAGTCAGCTTGGTCCATACGACGAACGCACGGCTGCTGGTGTTGCGGAGGGTCTTGCCGTTCAAGTCGATACATACGTCGTAGCTGGTGCTGTTAGCGCCGAAGTTGACACCAGCAGCCGTGGTATCGCTACCCAGGTAGTAGTGACCGTCCTCAGCGGGCAGTGCATCGCCGGACCAGCATACCCAGTCAACGATCTGACCACAGTGGTCACACAGACTGGTGTTGCCATTGACACGAGGCACAGCTCTGGTCTGCACATAGACATACAGCAGCTCGCCGGCTTCGTTTACGTAGGTACGGAGCTTGTCGCCGACGCGTACAGTGGTGATCTCACCGAAGGAGATTGCCTGCTCGGAGATGTCATAAACACCTGCGCTTGCAGCCAGCTTCTCAGTACCATCCTGACCAGCCTTATTTGCAGGAGAGGTGTAGGTAATGGTGATCTCATTGCCGTTTACAGCCTTAACAGTACCCATGGGACCTGCAGCGGTAACACCGGTAGCATACAGAGCACTGTATGCGCCCTTAATGATATCGCCGTCAACCCACAGACCCATAGCTGCGCTCTGGGCATCCATATTGGTAGCGATGCTCTTGGACTTAGTCTTAAGAGTCTTGATCTCGCCGTTTACTGCCACATCGTAGACATAGTAGCCATCTGCATCGGGCTCACGGAGAGTAACTCTATTTTCAGAATCGTAGAAACGATCCAGCTTCCAGTAGATGGAAGAAATGAAGCCGTTGGGTGCGCCGGAACGACCGGTGACCACGACATACAGCAGTTCGCCGTCTGCATTGACGTAAGAACGGAAGGAATCGCCCTTCTTCAGCTCAGTGACGGAGCCGAACTTATCGTTCATTGCATACATGTCGAAGATCTTTCCGTTTTCAGCCAGCGTATAGGTACCCTCGGTACCCTTCAGTTCGCCACTGGTGATTTCCACAGTAACCTTATTGCCATCCTGGCTGACGAACTTGCCCAGAGGACCAACGCCAGCAACACCGGTGACATACAGAGCATTGTAGCCCTTAACGATGATATCACCGTCCAGGTGCAGAGCAATACCTGCGCCCTGTGCATCAACGCTGGTTGCAGCAGCCTTATCCTTGGTCTTGAAGGTCTTGATCTGACCGTCAACAGCCATCGTCAGGTAGTACCAGCCATCTGCATCGGGAGTACGGGCGGTTACCTTATTCTCGCTGTCATACTGACGCTCAACGTGCCAGTACAAGGGAGACTCGAAGGTGGCTTCAGAGCCGCTGCTGCTGCCACCACGGGAAGTGATGTAAACATATACCAGCTCACCGTCAGCATTGACATAGCTACGGATGCCATCCTTAACCTGGATGGTGGTCTTCTCACCAAACTGCTTTGCGGAGCTGTTAACATTGAACACCTTCACATCAGCAGCCAGGGTCTCGGTGCCTTCCTTACCCTTGTTCTCGCCGGAAGAGTACTTAACAGTAATCTTGTTGCCGTCGATCTTGGTAACGGTACCCAGAGCACCTGCACCTTCAACGCCCTTAACAAACAGAGCGCTGTAGGAAGCCAGGATGATATCGCCATCCAGCTTCAGTGCGTTAGCACCGGACTGAGAGTCAACAGCAGTTGCGATCTTCTTATCCTTGGTCTTCAAGGTTACGATCTGACCGTCAACAGCCATCTTATAGACATACCAGCCGTCCTTATCAGGAGTACGGGTGGTTACCTTATTCGTGCTGTCATACTGACGATCCATCTTCCAGTACATAGTGGTAGCTTCGAAGCCATCGCTAGAGGTTCCGCTGCCGCCGCGGGAAGTGATGTAGACATACAGCAGCTCACCGTCACCGTTGACATAGGTACGGATACCGTCCTTAG
>JAZQHW010000208.1:0-30269 GCA_045540795.1 Faecousia sp.
AGTCTTCGCCCTAAGCGATCAAAGTGGGATCTTCGGAGAAACGGACATAGATAACCTCAGACAGAGCGACACGGAGGTTATACAGCTTCATCTTGGAAACAGGCTTGCCGACTGCACCAATGGGGCTGCGCTCCTTGCTCTTGATCTTCTTGTAGCCTTCTGCCTCTTCCTTGGGGACAGTCACTTCCGGCTCACGGTCATCGAACTTGTCAACCTTCTGGTTGGAGAACATAATGCGCTCCACAACAGCAGGATCTGCCTTGAAATCGCAGTAGGGGCTGATCTCAGGATCGGCAGCTGCCTTGCAGATCATAGTCATACGGGCAGAGGTTTCTGCCAGGATCGCGTCGATCTCCTCCTGGGTAGCCACACCGGCTGCCACCAGAGCAGCAGGATAGGTGGTCAGAGGATCCACTTCCTTCCAGGCGTGCATCTCTTCCTTGGTACGGTAAGCATTCTGATCGGACACAGAGTGACCGGAGAAACGGTAGGTCAAAGTTTCCAGCATCACAGGACCCTTACCCTCCCGGAGGAGCTTCAGCTTCCGCTCCATAGCGTCGATCACTGCCAGGGGGTTGAAGCCGTCCACAGTTTCTGCGTGGAACTGGGTGGGGCTGACACCGGAAGCGATCCGGGACATACAACCCTGACCCATAGTTTCGCCACGGGTCTGGTCACCCATACCGTAGGAGTTGTTGAAGATGTTGTACAGGATGGGCATACCGTCATTGTGGGACTCCCACAGGGTCTTGTACTGATCCATAGCGGAGAAGTTCAGAGCTTCCCAAACAGGACCACGTGCCATAGAAGCGTCACCGACGTTACATACAACGATACCCTTCTTGTTATTGACCTTCTTGTACAGAGCAGAACCGGTGGAAATGGTGCCGGAACCGCCAACGATAGCGTTGTTGGGATAGATACCGAAGGGCAGGAAGAATGCGTGCATAGAGCCGCCCATACCCATATGGAAGCCGGTCTCCCGGGCAAAGATCTCGGAAAGTGTACCGTACAGGATGAAGCGGATCGCCAGCTCCTTTACATTCTCACACTCGCCCAGCTTCTGGGTGGAGCGCAGGCACTTACCTTCCAGGAAGTTCTCCATCACATCCATCAGCTGCGCATCGCTCATCTTATGGATGGTGGACAGAGCCTTTGCCAAAATCTCAGAGTGGCTGCGGTGAGAGCCGAAAGCAAAGTCGTTCTCATCCAGCAGGTAAGCCTGACCGACACAAGCTGCTTCCTGACCGATGGACAGGTGAGCAGGACCGGGATAGGTATGATCGATACCGTTGTAGGTACCCATAGTCTTGATGTTGTTGAGCATAGTCTCAAATTCCCGGAGAACGGTCATATCCCGGAAGATACGCACCAGGTCTTCCTTGGTGTACTTACCGGAAGCCAGCTCCTCTTCCACAGTCTTGTTGTACTGGTTCACGGGAATGCTCTTAAAGGTCACCTTACCGGGTGCACGCACCTGGGCAGGATCCACAAATAAACTCTTAGGCATAGTTGAATCCTCCTTTTCTTACTTGGCAAGCAGTGTGGTGAAGTTCTCCAGGTTCCGACCCAGCTCCTGCTGGAACTTGGCGGCGGGAGTACCGTCCACTGCACGGTGGTCATAGGTAAGGCTCAGACCCATAGCGGGATAGATCTCGATAGAGCCGTCAGCAGCCTTCCGGACACGGTCCACAGTACCGCAGACACCCAGGATACCCGTCTGGGGAGGATTGATAACAGGAGTGAAGGACTCCACACCCATATTGCCCAGGTTGGACACGGTGAAGCTGCCGCCGGAAAGCTTGTCCGGGTTGATGGCACCGTCACGGCACTCAGCAGCCAGCTCCTTCACAGCCTTGGAGATCTCCAGCAGGCTCATCTGGTCAGCATTGAAAATGGTGGGAACCATCAAGCCACGGGGGGTATCCACAGCCACACCCAGATTCACATGGTTGAAGCGGCGGATGGAGTTATCATCCAGCATATTGGCATTGAGGTCCGGGTGGTTCAGCACAGTCCGGGAAACGGCATACAGAATAATGTCGCCCAGGGTGATGCCGGCATACTCGCCACCGGCAGCCTTCAGGACCTTACGGTAGTTCAGAATTGCAGTAGCATCAAAGCTGGTATTGTGGGTCAGCTGAGCCATCGTGGACAGGCTGGTGTGCATAGACTTGGAGATGGCACGGCGGATACCGCTGAACTTCACATCCTCGTAAGCAGGACCGTCATCCACGCAGGTCTTCTTGGCAGCAGGTACACCCTGGTCGATGAGCTTCTGGACATCCCGCTCGATAACACGACCATCAGGACCGGTGCCCACAGCCAGAGAAGCATCCACGCCGGCAGCCTTTGCCAGCTTGGCAGCTCTGGGAGAAACGGGAGCGCCGGGTACGATCTGTACGGCAGCAGGCGCAGCAGCGGGAGCAGCCTCTGCAGGGGCAGCAGGTGCTTCCTCAGCAGCGGCAACAGGCGCAGCACCGGGCTTCAGACAGTCGGTGGGCTCACCGTGGGGACCCACAGCACAGACATTTTCCATACAGGGAACTTCTTCGCCCTCTTCAAAGAAGATAGCCAGCAGCTCGCCTTCCTCGGTGGACTCGCACTCGAAGGAAGCCTTATCGGTTTCATAAGTAAACAGGATATCGCCGACCTTTACCTGGTCACCCACCTGCTTCAGCCACTCACCGATGATGCAGCTTTCCACAGTGATGCCAGCCTTGGGCATAATCACAGCCTTTGCCTTGGTGTTGGCAGCAACAGCAGGTGCAGCAGCTGCAGGAGCAGCGGCAGCAGCAGGAGCAGCAGCCTCAGCGGGAGCAGCACTGCCACCTCTCAAGCCGGAGCAATCCTCACCGGGAGCACCGATGGCACAGACATTCACCAGACAGGGTACTTCGTCACCCTCCTCATAGAAAATGTCCAGCAGAGTACCCTCTGCAGTGGACTCGCATTCAAAGCTTGCCTTGTCAGTTTCATAAGTAAACAGAACATCGCCGACCTTCACCTGGTCACCGACCTTCTTCACCCACTCACCGATGATACAGCTTTCCACCGTAATACCGGCCTTGGGCATAATGACAGCATTTGCCATAATACATCCTCCTTATATTGTTATAGCCTGTTAATTATAACTTATCATAACAAAACAGTCAACCTCTATTTTCCAAAAACAACAAAATCGACGCGATTTGCGTCGATTTTGAAGCAATTATAGAATTGTGACACCGGCTTCCGCGGCAGCGGCAGCGAAATGATCCTGCACCACACCGTCGGTAATAAGATAATCCACATCCGGCAGTTTGGCAAAGGTGTAAGGCATTAGGCAGCTGAACTTCTCCTGACCACACATCATCACGCTGGTTCTTGCTTTGCTGATCACCAGTCGCTTTACCAGCATATCCCCTTCCGTACCGCAGGTAAAGCCTGCATCCACAGAGCAGCCGGACACACCGATAAAGGCAAGGTCAATATTGATTCCCTCCAGCATTTCCAATGTATTTTGCCCGGAAAGTGCCAGATTTTTCCGATTAATGGTGCCGCAGCACAGGGTCACCACAGGATTATGCAGACGGCACAGCTCCAACGCCACACTGGGACCGGTGGTAAACACATTCAGACTGATATCCGGCAGGCATTTTGCCAATGCCAGATTGGTGGTGCTGGCATCCAGAAACACAGATGCCTTGGGCTGGATCAAGCTTAAGGCTTTCCGTGCCATTTCCACCTTCCCTGCGTTATTCTCCCGCATCCGGACATTAAATTCCGGATCTCCCGCAAGACGCACAGATTTGGCACCACCCCGGAATTTCACCAAGGTGCCGCTGCGCTCCAACGCATCCAGATCCCGATGGATGGTCATAAGAGAAACCTCCGGGAATAATGCCTGTAATTCCTTGATGGTAACGACATTCTTTTCCTCTACATATTCCCGGATCTGCTCCTGTCGAATACTATACATAGTGCCCCCAAAATGTTATAAGATTTGAAAACTATAACAAATATAACATCCATTTTACCATTTTGTCAACCGTTTTTTCTATTTTAACCTCTGGTATATTTCCTTTCCGTTGCTTTCTAACGATACATATGCTATAATGAAGCTTAAGCTGAGAGGCTGTTTTGGTTCGAGTCCTCTCAGCCTACAGAAAGGGGGCGGAATTTATGCATCGCAGTCGGTTATGGATCTGCGGCAGCGCCTTGGTATGCTGCCTGGCAATGGCATTGGTAGACGGTGTTCTGCAGCCGGGATATTTCATCAAATCTGCCATCAAGATCCTGTTATTTTTACTGGTCCCCATCCTGCTTGCCTCCACTGCCAATGTTTCTCTCAAGGCTTTTTTCCGTCCGGATAAAGCTTCCCTTCTCACCGGCGGTATTTTAGGGCTTGTCACCTTTGGTGTGATTTTAGGCGCTTATGCCATCCTGGGGGATCTTCTGGATCTTTCCGCTGTACCTGCCGCTTTGGAAGCCGGTGCCGGTGTGACCAAAGACAATTTTCTGTTTGTGGGTACATACATTGCCCTGTGCAATTCCCTTTTGGAAGAATTCTTCTTCCGTGGCTTTTTGTTTACAGGACTAAAGCGCAATGGCAGTGCCGTCTTTGCCTATGTGTTCAGCGCTGCAGCCTTCGCTCTGTATCACGGGGGTATGCTGATCGCTATGGTGCCGCCGGTGTTATTCCTGCTGGCACTGGCTGCTCTGTTTTTCTGCGGACTTCTCTTTGATTATCTGGACAGCCGTAAAGAAACCCTTTACATTTCCTGGCTTTTGCATATGGGTGCCAACCTTGCCATCAATGCCGTGGGAATGCTGCTATTGACGAGGTAACAAGTGTGCATAGCTACATATATGTTGTTTTTTCCGCCACCCCTTACAAAATGGGAAAGCTGATCCGGACAGTCACCGGCAGCACTTACAATCATATGAGTATCAGCCTGGACTCAGAGCTGAACCGGATGTACAGCTTCGCCCGGCGGTACTACCGGACACCCCTTTACGGCGGCTTTGTCCGGGAATCCTTAAACCGCTATCAGAAAAACGCTGTCCGGAGTCAGATTATGATCTGCCGGATCCCGGTGACCACCGCCCGGTATGCCACCCTGGAGCAGCATCTTTCCCTTATGGAAACCCGGCAGCACCGATACCTGTACAATCATCTGTCTGCTTTAAGCTCCCTTCTGAGGGTATCCGTACCTGCCAAGGATGCCAGCACCTGTGTAGAGTTCTGCGTGCAATGTCTGCACACTGCCGGTTTTCCTGTGATCCCCGGGCATTATTACTCCATTCCCCAGCTGGCTGCTCTGCTGCAGCCCTACACTATTTACCGGGGTACTGCACCGGACCCCAAGGATCCGGACACCGGTTTTTACAGAAAAGTCCCCCACCCGAGTCTTTACACCTTGCGCGATCTGTTCCGTCTGCTGCCCCGTATAGGCAAATCATAACCACCGGCACACACGCACATGCGCCGGTGGTATTCTTATACACCAAAAACGGAGGATCCCATTTCTGAGATCCTCCGTTTTTGGTGAGCTGCTTATTTACAACAGGAAGCAACTGGTATACGCTATTTTATCCGAGCCGTAATAGTACTGCATACCATTGACCTTGCAAACCTCCAGCACCAGCATACCGTAGGCTTCCATAGAGGAGACCATTCTTTCCGGAAAGCGGCAGGGCGCATCCGGATATGTACACACTTTGCAGTGTGTGCAGCAACCTGCACCCAGCGCCAGCACTTGTACGCCCTGATCACGGATCGCTTTGTGCATTTTCTCAAACCGCACCTTATGTACCTCCTGGATCTCCATCATCGTTTCAAAATCGAAGGAGTCTTCCACATCCCCCACTGTTTGTATAAGGATCCCATAGGAGTACTTATCCAGCTTCTCCCTGCAACTTTCCAATGTGCCGCAGCCAGGAGGACAGCTCCAGCGCTTTCCGTACTGCTGGCAGGAACCGCCGGCGCACATATCCCGGACCTCCGGTTTCAGCTTTATGGTTTTGATATCCAGCGGTACCCATACCGTAAACTCTGCTTTTTCTGCCATTGCAGCCAGTTGTGTATAATCCATTACCGTGCTTCCTCCGAAAACTCCAGAGCATCTACGAAAACATCCTGAAATTGGGGCAAAGATGCCAGTTCCAAAAATTCGGCTCCTTTCGCCAACGACTTGCAGCGGTCAAACGCACTGCGGCTCAATGCGCAAAGCTTTGCGCCTTCACATGCGGCATTACCAATCGGTACGATTTTTTCCTGCAGACAGGACGGGATCATACCGATCCTGCAAGCGGACGCAGGCTTCATATAGCTTCCGAATGCACCTGCCAGATATACTTGACGAATATCCGTCATATCCACCTGCATTTTCTGTGTCAGCAATTCGATTCCTGCCCGGATGGCAGCTTTTGCCAACTGCACTTCCCGTACATCCTTCAGGGTAAGCATCACTTGCGTGTCGCCCAGAGGGTACTGCTTGTCCTGCATATGGCCGGACTCATCGATCACACCGAGCTCCAGCAGGGCGGCCACCAGATCCAGCAGGCCAGAACCGCAAATACCCACCCCTGTTCCTTCTCCAATGACATGGTAGCGGAGTGCTCCGTCTTCCACCCATACATGATCAATCGCGCCTTCCGCAGCACACATACCGCAGGAGATATTTGCCCCCTCAAAGGCTGGTCCGGCAGCAGTAGAGCAGACGATCTGCCGGGATCTGTTTCCCAAAACCAACTCACCGTTGGTGCCAATGTCGATCATCAGTGTCAGCGCTTCCAGCCGGTCAAAGCCGGTGGCCAACATACAGCCCACCATATCGCCACCCACAAAGCCTGCGATATTGGGAAGCAGACGGACTGTGCCGCCAATGGGCAGGATCTGCTGTGAAGGAAGCTCCATAGCTTCACAAGCCACAGGCATATACGGTGGGGTAACCAAAGGCTTCCCATCGATCCCCAGCAGCAGATGATGCATCGCCGTATTTCCTGCAATGGCAGCCACGGTGACAGAGTCCACCGGGATTCGGGCTTCTTCCGCAGCTGCCAGAGTCAGCTGCTCAAGACAGCCGCGAATACAGCTGCCCAAGGTATCACCAGAATCCGACAGTGCGTACCGGATACGCGAGATCACATCAGCGCCATACTGGGTCTGAGGGTTGGGACAACTTTTCCGAGCCAACAGCGCACCGGTCTTTCCGTCCAGCAAGCATACTACCACTGTAGTGGTACCAATATCAATGGCCAACCCATAGGCGTGCTCTCCATCCGGCTGGACCTGCGTACTGCGCCCCCAAGTCAAAATTTGTCTTTCTTTGTTTTGCGGCAGCATCACCGTCAGATCCCGATCCACCTGGGTTTGGCAAGCAAGCACCTCCCGGTGATCCACCGTCACGCGGCACTTGCCACAACTGCCGTTCCCACCGCAGGGCGCATCGGGATGCAATCTCGCCATACGCAGTGCCTGCAGCAGCGTTGTGCCCGACTCCACAGCACATTGGATGCCCTCCGGCAGAAAACAGACTGTATGTTGTTTCATAAGCACCCTATTTCTGTCCTTTCGCACATTGACGGAATTTCTTGGGAGAAAGTCCGGTCTGCCTTTTGAACACGTGGGTAAAATAGCTTTGATCCCCGAAGCCGCAGAGATAGGCAACATCCGAAATAGGGAGATCCCCCCATTTCAGCAGTGCCTTGCTTTTTTCAATGCGGACCTGATTGAGGTATTCCGAAACAGTCTGCCCCGTTTTTTTGCGGAACAGGCTACCCACATGGGAACTGCTCAAATGGACATAGTCTGCCACATGCTCCAGCCCGATCTTTTTATTGTAATTGGACTTAATAAATTCCATAACTCGGTATACGGTATCTGCATACCGGATCTGGGTAAAGTCAAAGGCATAGTCCACAAAGTGATGGAGTATCTCCGATAACCTGATATCCATCTCTTCCGGCGCTGTTGTACGTTTCAGCGCCGGAATATATGTGTCGTTATATAACGCCTCTTCTGACTGATCGGGAGCTTCCTTTGCGAGCAGCCGCACTAGCTGCACCGCTCTGCTCCTGATCAGCGCAAATTGATCCGGATGGGGCGTGTAGACATACTGCAAAAGGCAGTTTATAGCATTGCGTGTCTGTTCTACGTCCCCGCTGCGGACTGCCTCTTTCAGTATTCCTGCCAGAGGAAAGGCGGTATATACCGCATCGTCTTCCGGCATGTCATCATCGGGAATGACATTCCGGTCATAGGCAGAGGTCTCCGGTCGGTAACGAAGACCGTATACCGCCATTTCCAAAACAGAGGAAATATGATTCAGTGTATCTGCCGAACATTGGAACAGGGGCAGCACAGACTCCGGATCGATATAGTCCGGAAGGTCAAAAACGGTATCCTGCACTTCACCGGTGATCAACGGACCTGCCACCACCGTCTGATCCGTCTCCGGTACGTTCACCGCGGAAAGCACCAGACCGATGGGACAGTAGAAAATATATCTGCCTTTCCAGCGCCTGGCTTCATTGCAGCCGTAGAGCATGGTCTGCAAATGCTGGCAGCGGTTGGGGCATTGGTCGCAATAATATACCGCATCCCCTTTATAGGTCAGCAGGATGCTACGCTCCCCAGAATCCACTACTGTCACAGGTACCGTACACAGTTGCGAAAAATGCTTCGCCAGAGAGCGGTAAAGCTCCATCATTCTGTTTTTCATATCCACCGCCCCCTTGCTATATGCTTTTTTATTATAGCATCTCTTTTCTCCGGGCGCAATCACAAGAATCGCAGTTTACGCTCCGCTGTATTTCAAAAAGTTCTCCCGGATAAAATGGATTCTCTCCATCGTGGTGGGAATGCCGTCCGGACAGATCTCCTTCCTTTGCGGAAGGAGATCCTTCAAATGCCCATATACACGGATCACTGTTTTTTGCCGAATTCCTGAATCACATCCAGGATCATCTGAAAATGCTCCAGGGGGGTCACGCGTCCGTCAGTACCGGCGCCAAAGGCAAAATTGCCTGCCACGATTCGAGGTCTCAGCGTATCCCGGATGCGCTGGCGCTTTTCTTCCGGTGTCCTGTGCTTGTCACGCAGGACCGTCGCATCAAAACCGCCAAAGACCACAAGATTCTCGCCCAACGCATCCAGCGCCATTTCATAGGGACAGGTGCCCACCGGAGGCTCTGTCAAATTATGGATGCCGTCCAATCCCACTTCCTTCAGCTCCGGCAGCAGGGCTCCCAAATGTCCGCACATATGGATGATGGCTTTCTTGCCATACTTATGCATAGTTTCGCAGTATTTCTGCATATGAGGCAGGGTATATTTCCGGTACAAAGCCGGACTGATCATAGTCGTGGAGGTGTTTTCCATCGGAATGATCGTTTTGCAGGGGATATGCTTTGCCATAATTTCGTAAATTTTTTGCCGCTGACGCTGGATCGCCTCGATCGTTCTCTCCATCAGCTCCGGGGCATCCTCCAACAGATAGTAAAAGTTTTCAACCCCGGTTTCGTATTCCAACATATGCTGTACGCCGGACTGGGGCACCGTGGGAACAAAGATGCCCATATCGCCGATGGCGGCATCCAACCGGGCATAGCTGGCAAGGCACTTCTCCAGTGCCTCACCAGTTTTTTCGATCACCTCAACGCTTTCCCACATACGGCAAAGCAACTCCAGATCCTCTTCATCATTCACCGGATACCGGATGGGGTGGGTCAGCTTCTTATGGATCTCCAAAGACCGACCGTCCATGATCCGCATATCGACGGTAACATCGCCGCGCTTCTCCGTTTTTGCCGTAAACCCTTGTTTGAGGGTGTAGGGCAGGATATAACGCAGCTCCGGAGGCAGTCCGTAGTTTCCTAATTGTAAGTGGTCATACCCCAGCTTTCTGTAAAACTCCAGAATCGGTATGTCCCTCCATTCGGGATCCAATTGGGAACGAGTGATATCATCGGCCAGAGTCGAAATCGGAACACGATCAATGGGAAGGCCGTCGATCAAGCGTTCCATACGTTCTCTACCAGTCATCTTACACCCCTCCTTCAATTTTTTCGGTTTTATCCGAAACTACAAAGGCATGTGCCACCTGGGCGGCTGAGGCCGCATCCGGTGTAAATGCATCCGCAGCGATATCATCGCAGAATTTCTGGGTCACAGGAGCACCACCGATCATGATCTTGACCTTATCCCGGATTCCGGCTTCCTCCACCTTTTTCACCACATCTTCCATAGCATCCATTGTGGTGGTCAGTAGAGCGGAGCAGGCGATGATGTCGCAGTTTTCGTCGATTGCGGTCTGCACAAAACGCACCGGATCCACGTCCACGCCCAGATCGATAACTTCCAGGCCCTTGCTTTCCATCATCAGCTTTACCAGATTCTTACCGATGTCGTGCAGGTCACCCTTTACGGTTCCCAAGCACACCTTGCCGCAGGATGTAACGCCGCTTTCCTGCAAATAGGGTTTCAGAATTCCCAGACCCTTATTCATAGCACGGGCGGAAACCA
The DNA here is from genome assembly GCA_045540795.1 of Faecousia sp. Taxonomy (GTDB): domain Bacteria; phylum Bacillota; class Clostridia; order Oscillospirales; family Oscillospiraceae; genus Faecousia. The sequence continues at coordinate 10,511 of JAZQHW010000208.1, forward strand.
GCACCTCCGGTACAAACACGTCATTGTTCTTGGACTTTTCGCCGATTACATTCATACCGTCCAGCAGACTCTGCAAAACCTCTATAGGCGCGTACTTTTCTTCCAATGCGGTCTGCACCAGTTCACAGACTACCTTACTGCGGCCCTTCTGCAGCGTTTCATTGATCTCGGTTAAAATAGACATAGTGTTAATTCCTTTCCGTTTCATAATATTGTTTTACGGCATCAAAAAACGCCTGCAGATTGCTCCATGGGGACATTGGCGGCACATCGCAGCCTGAAGAGGGAATAAAATTAGGATACTTAGCACAGGCATCCATCAGTTTCCAGGTTGCCTCCCGTACACTTTCCACCGTGCCATTGCGTAGCTGTGTTGCCGGATCCAGATTACCCATGATTGGCAGGTGTTGCGGCATTTTCTCCAGCATCTGTACCATATCCACCGCGTTGCCGAAGTGGTAGGCGCCACAGCCGTTAGTCGCCAGGGAATCGGTCATCAAATTGGTGTAGTTGCCGCAGTTGTGGTAGATCACCAGAAACTCATCTCCCTGCACCGCCTCATTGATCTTGCGGATATAGGGAGCGGAGAATTCCGCTTCATGCTCCGGTGCGATCAATCCTGCCAGCGGCTCTGCCAGCAGAACGCCTTGGGCACCGGCCTGCCGGAAGGCGTTGGCATATTCGATGAGAAAGGCAGTGGCCTTTTCCAGCAAAATATGCATCATTTCCGGTTCCTCATAGCAGTTGACCATGGCCTCTGACACATCCACCAGACGCCCTGCCAGACTGAAAGGCCCAATGATACCGCCAAAAACCGGACGGTCGGTAATGCTTTGTCTGGCAAGGCGGATCCCCTCCGGAAAAACAGCTGTCCGATGATCGGAAACACGAGGGATCTGCAGCGCCTTCGCTTCTTCCATGGAGGTAACCAGTGTGCCGGTTACAGATGGCACATCCTCCTCAAAGAAAGCAGTTTGTGCACCAAACGCCTCTGCCTCCACCGACAGATCCATAAAGCCCACACAGGCTGCCAAATCCGTGTGGGCAGCTACCTGCGCAAGGCACTGTGCTTGCAGCACGCTGGATCCCACCAGCTCCCTGACGGTGACTCCCTCCATAAACTGGATTCCCGGGAACGCCAGAATGGGTAAGGTTTTTTTGATTGGCTGTTCAACAAGTTGTGCAAGCCAGAGTTTCATATTCACCAAACATCCCTCCTTGCTTTGTATTATACAAGAACCGTTACTTTTTTTCTTGTAAAATAAGCGGAAACTTTTGCATAATCAAGGGATACTGCAAACAAAACCACACTACCGCCGGGAACGATCCGCGGTATGATTTCTGCTCCGCTTATGCACGGTGCCAGGTATGATGCATAGCCTTAATCAATACACAAAAAATCGTGCCGGAATAGAAACTCCGGCACGATTTGAAACTATTCTATTTTAGCTCTACCCCAACTATTGACACAGAACCGAAAAACCATCCGCTTGGTTATCCGTTTTTCATAGTGTTCAGCATAGATAGAAATTCATCAATAAATATTTCTGCGGTGCCCACTTCAAAGAGGGTAACATAGTATTCATAGCAGCGGTACTCGCAAGCTGCCTTGGATGGCAGATATCCTTCTGCACCGTTGCAGCAGGATATTAGGAAAGTCATATCGTAAGGCGTGTTTGCCCGCAAATAGGAGCCGTTTTCGCTGAACATCTCATAGGGGGCAAAAGCAAAAGAAAGGTCCTCACCGATGGACATTACATTCAGCCAAGCTTCGTTAATCTCCGGAGCATTCGCCCGCCAGACGATCGACTGCGCTTCCAAATACTGATACAGACCGTATTCCGTAGCCAACTTGTTAGAGGCATCCCGTCCTTGGGCGTTATGAACCTCCATAACCTCTTTTGCCTGAGCCAGCATATCCAGTTTTTCTTTGTTGGTTTTGGCCTGGTATTGTTGTCCGGAAACGGTTACAGTATTGCCTTCTGCTTTGGTTAGATTCGGAAGTGCAGCCAGAAGATAATCCCCTAAACGGCGTGCATATTCGTGATAATCTTTGGGTGCAGCGGCCATTTCCGGTGCATATTTTGTTCGTTGCTCCTGATTTCCGGCATCCCCAGTGAAATAAGCAACCAAATAATCTCCCTTGGATTCAATGTAATCCCGGGTGGGACCGGGGAAGTCTGCAGACATTGTTGTAGAATCGACACCACCGTAAAATGCCGGGTGTGCATTGAAACTCATAAGGATTACATCTTTTTTGCCGTTTTCCCGGGTGAAACGGACAATTTGCAATTCTTCATCATTTTCTGCCGCATGCCCAACAATCATAGGACTGCCGGCTTCAACACCGGAAGAAACAACACTTCCATCCAACAGTCTGTACTGCCGGACAAAGGCAAGTCCTTCTGCTTCTGTGCTTCCAATGTACACCTCGGATGGGGTCAGATCCTGCAAAGCATCTTGACCAGCCTTTACCATTTTGGTTTGAAAATAAGTAAGATATTCAGATGCGCCTTCCCAGTCGGAGAACTTGGGAGCAGAGTGGGTGTGGGTAGAAGCCAGCATAATACGATCCTGGGGAATGCCGATGCTTTCGGAAATTATCTTCCGTGTAGATTTTCCCCAACCGTCATCGGTTCGGATTCTGTCCACTGTGTACAGCAAAACGGTTTCTTCATTTTCTCCCCGAATCGCAACGCAGGTAACGGTAATGAGATCTATATATTCTGTCATAATGCGATTGGGCGCAGTGCCTTCCAATACAGGTGTTCCTTTCTGGGGCATTACGTCTTCCCGCGCAAAACCAATTTGCAACCCGTGAGATTCCGGTTGTTCCGGTTCTTTTCCGCAGGCACATAGGCTCAGTGTGGTCAACAGTACCAATAGAAAGCAGAAAATTCTTTTCATAAAAACGCACTCCTACATTTATAGAATTGTACATGGGGATCGGCTTTTCTAAAAAAGGTCTTTGCCCGCCCACTGACGGCGACTCCCTCCATAGACTGGATTCCCGGGAACGCCGGAATGGGTCAGGATTTTTTGATTGGCTGTGCAAGCCAGGGTTTCATATTCGCAAGAAACCCCTCCTTTTTTTGTATTATACAGGATCCGCAACTTTTTTTCTTGTAAAATAAGCGGAAACTTTTGTATAATCAAGGGATGCTGCGGATAGAATCACTGCTGCCGGTCGGTCAGACCACATTATAACACCAGTCTGTCCTGAACAGGACCGGTGGTATTCTTAATACAATAAAATTATACGGTTGTCAGAATGGTCACAAGAAGGTCCACGACCTTTTCCATATCCTCCACAGGGATATACTCAAACCGACCGTGGAAGTTCTCCCCGCCGGTACAAAGATTCGGGCAAGGCAGACCTTCAAAGGACAGCCGGGCGCCATCGGTACCGCCCCGGATGGGAACGGTCTTGGGGGTGATCCCCACAGCTTCCATAGCTGCCGCTGCCTGCTCCACAATAAACATACAGGGCTCGATCTTCTCCCGCATATTCCGGTAGCTGTCCCGGATGGTCAGCTCCACCGTACCTTCTCCATACTTTGCGTTAATAAAAGCAGCCGCTGCCTCCATTACTTGCTTTTTCTCCTGCAGCTTCTGTCCGTCGTGGTCTCTTACAATATACCGCAGGGTAGTTTCTTCCACCTCTCCGGACATATCCGTCAAATGGATAAAGCCTTCGTATCCCTCCGTGGATTCCGGGCGCTGATGCACCGGCAGCAGGCTTTGGAACTCCATAGCGATCAGCTGGGAGTTGACCATTTTATTCTTGGCAGAGCCGGGGTGGATATTGGTGCCGTGGAATCCCGCCTGGCCACCGGCAGCATTGAAGTTCTCATACTCCAGCCCCCCCAGTGCACCGCCGTCCACTGTATAGGCATAATCCGCGGCAAAATCCTTCACATTGAAGCGGTCAGCACCTCTGCCGATCTCCTCATCCGGAGTAAAGCCGATCCGCAAGGTTGCGTGGGGTTCGTTGCTGTTCATCAGCATTTGGGCACAGGTGAGGATCTCTGCCACACCTGCCTTATCGTCAGCGCCCAAAAGTGTCGTGCCGTCGGTAACGATCAGGTGCTTACCCACATTCCGGGACAGGCTTTCATACTCCTCTGCCCGGAGCCAGATATCCTTTTCTTCGTTCAGCAGCACATCCCCGCCGGTATAAACCACGGTTTTTGCCTTCACATTAGTAGCGGTGGTATCCGGAGAGGTATCCATATGGGCGATAAGTCCCACCACAGGGCGGTCCGGTGCACCGGGTACCGTACCGTAAACATAACCGTCCTCATCCATACAGGCATCGGAAATGCCCATTTTCAGCATTTCCTCCACCAGTGCCTTACCCAGCAGCCGCTGGTTGGGTGTGGAAGGACAGTCCTCACAGAATTCATCAGACTTGGTATCAAAGCTTACATAGCGCAAAAAGCGTTCTGCTACAGTTTCCATCGTTACACCTCATTTTTGAAAAGAGCCGCCCGAAAACTGGGCGGCTCCGATTATTGTTTTCTTACTTTGCAGCGTTGACCAGCTCGGCGGTATCCTGAGCGATCATCAGCTCTTCGTTGGTGGGGATGACCCAAACCTGAACCTTGGAGTCGGGAGCGGAGATGAGGGTCTCCTTGCCACGAACCTGGTTCTTCTCGGGATCGATCTTCACGCCCATAAAGCTCAGGTAATCGCAGATTGCCTGACGGGTGGTGATGCCGTTCTCGCCAACACCGGCGGTGAAGGTCAGCACATCGATGCCGTTCAGAGCAGCGGCGTAAGCGCCAACATACTTAGCAACCTCGTAGTAGAACTTCTCCAGAGCCAGCTTGCAGTTCTCGTTACCCTCGGCAGCACCGGCTTCCAGATCACGGAAGTCAGAGGAAACACCGGACAAGCCCAGCACACCGGACTTCTTGTTCAGCATATTCAGGCAGTCATCTACGCTCATATTGTACTTGTTGCAAATGAACTGCACAACACAGGCATCGATATCACCGGAACGGGTGCCCATAGGCACACCTGCCAGGGGGGACAGACCCATAGTGGTGTCTACACACTTGCCGTCCTTGATAGCGGACATGGAAGAACCGTTACCCAGATGGCAGTTGACCATCTTGAACTCGGTCTTGCCAACCAGAGCAGCAGCACGGCGGGCAATATACTTATGGCTGGTGCCGTGGAAGCCGTAACGACGGATATCGTCGTTCTCATAGTACTCAGTGGGGATCGCGTAACGGTAAGCCTTGGGAGGCATCGTCATATGGAAAGCGGTGTCGAACACAGCAACCTGGGGAGTCTTGGGCATAACTGCCTGGCAAGCCTCGATACCCATCAGGTTAGCGGGGTTGTGAAGGGGTCCCAGGGGGATGCACTTCTTGATAGCCTTGATAACTGCCTCGTCGATGATGCAGGAATCAGAGAACTCCATACCGCCGTGGAGCACACGGTGACCCACAGCATCGATCTCATCCACGGACTTGATAACGCCGTCAACAGGATCCACCAGGATCTGCAGAACAGCCTGAATAGCCTCAGAGTGGCTGGGCATAGGGATGTCCTTCTCCACCTTCTTGTCGCCTACCTTGTGGGTCAGACGGCCGTCGATGTAGATACGCTCACACAAGCCCTTTGCGGAAACGTCGCCGGTCTCGGGGTTCATCAACTGATACTTCAGGCTGGAGCTGCCGGCATTGATAACCAGAACATTCATTGGAATCTTCCTCCTAAATAATAATTGATTTTCTTATGATTTATGATAAGATAACCATAGCTGGAACTATTCTATAACAGATTTCCAAAATTCTCAAGACCCAAAGTGGGAATTTTTTCAAGAAAGGGGGATTTTTTTGAAAGCAGCAGGAATTATTTGCGAATATAACCCCTTTCACAACGGGCACAAAGGGCAATTTGACTTGATTCGGCAGGAATTGGGGGCTGACTGCGCCATCGTTTGCTTAATGAGCGGTAACTATGTCCAGCGGGGCGCACCTGCTATTGTGGATAAATCTCTCCGGGCAAAGGCAGCTGTTGCAGCCGGTGCGGATCTGGTTTTGGAGCTGCCTGTCACCGCCTGCTTAAGCTCAGCAGAAGGCTTTGCTGCCAAAGGCGTTGCCATTCTCTCCCCCTTTTGCACCCACCTTTCCTTTGGTTGTGAAACCAAAGATACCGATTCTTTGAGAAGAATCGCAGAAAGCTTACTGTCACCGGAATTTTCCGATGCCCTGCATCTTCGTTTGGCAGATGGTCTGTCCTTCCCCGCTGCCCGGCAGGCTGCTTTGACCGGGCTTGGGGCTGACGGAACGCTGCTGACCCAACCCAACAACATACTGGCAGTGGAGTATAGTAAAGCAATCCTATCCCAAAACAGTTCCCTGCTTCCCTTGCCCATTTACCGGAAGGGCAGCTATCACGATCCTATACCGGACAAGGAAGCACCCTCTGCCACTTCTCTGCGAAATCTTTTACTGGAAGGCAGTTCCTGTAAGGATTATATTCCACCGGAAGCTGCTCCCATTTTTGAAAATGCCGTACTGCATACTGTAGATGCCGGCAGCCGTGCTATTCTGGGACAGCTGCGGCGAATGACGGAAAGCGACTTTGCCGTCCTTCCTTACGGTTCTGAAGGGCTGTGGCGGAAGCTGATGCACGCAGTCCGGAAGGAAGCCACCCTGGAGGATATCCTCACCGCTGTCAAATCCAAGCGCTATACCCGTACCCGTCTGGACCGGATGGTAATGTGCGCTTTTTTGGGGATCACAGAAGAGCTGCTGGACACACCGGTCCCCTATACCCGGGTGCTGGCTTTGGGGCAAAGGGGCAGACAGCTATTAAATACTGCCCGAAAAACCGGCAGCTTCCTGAATGCCGGAGAGCAGGCAGATCACCCTTATCAACAGCTGGAAAACCGGTGGGGGGATCTTTACGGCCTGTTCGCCACCCAAGCACCCGATGCCCCAGGCTGTGAGATCAAGCGAAGAAACATTGTGGTGTAAAGGAGTTATTATAATGAATCTGTTTTCTATTATTGACCAAAAGCAAGATGTCTATGTAGATTTTCTTATGGATATCTGCCGTTTTGAAGCAAGAGCCTATGACAAGAAAACTCTGGATGCCCAGACAGACTTTATCGCTGCCTTTGCAGAAAAGCAAGGCTTTACCGTTACCCGGACACCTATGGAAAAGTGCGGTGACTTTCTGACGGTGGAGATCAACCCCGGAACAGAAAAATGCTGTATGTTCCAGGCACATATGGATACCGTCCACGATAAGGGCAGCTTTGGTCCTGACCCCGTCCGTAGGGAAGCAGATCAAATATTCGGTCCCGGTGTCATCGACTGCAAGGGTGGCATTGCCGTTGCTATGCTGGCAATGAAAGCACTGCTGGATACCGGCTATCAGAAGCATATCCGGCTGATCCTCACCACTGACGAGGAGATCTCCAATATCTTAGGGGGGAAAACGGAGATCCGTTTCATCACCGAAAGCGCCAAAGGCTTCCCCTGTGCCATTAACTGTGAAACCGCAGAACGGAACGAAGTGGTGGTTGCCCGAAAGGGTATTTTGAAATACCGGCTGGATATCACCGGAGAAGGCGGTCACGCAGGCAAGCACTTCTTCCAGGCAAAAAATGCCATTGTGGAAGCTGCTCACAAAACCATTGCCCTCCACGAGAGCAGTAAAGAAGGGGGCACTACCTACAGCTGCAACATCGTAAAGGGTGGCAATGTGTTAAATGTCATTCCCGATGCCTGCACGCTGTCCATCGATATCCGTGCCGTGACCCGGACTGCTATGGCAGAAGCCAAGGAGACCGTCAACCGCATTGCGCAAACCCAGTACCTGCCGGGTACCGGCTGCCAGGTGACGCTGCTCAGCGAGCGTCCTCCTATGGAAAAAACACCGGAAACATTGGATCTGCTTCAAAAGCTACTGGATGTCTGTCACCGGTATGATCTGGGCACCTTGACCCCCCTGGAATCCGGCGGCGGCTCTGACTCCTGCTACACCCAGGGTGCCGGTATTCCCTCTATTTGCGGTGTCGGTGCCAGCGGTGGCGCACAGCACACCATCCGGGAATTTGTAAATATTCCTTCCATTCCCCTCCGGGCAAAGATTCTTGCCGCCTTTGCAACAGAATAATCAAAAGCACAGGGCTTGGCGTGATACTCCGTTAAGAGTATCATGTCAAACCCTGTGCTTTTTCTTTATTTGGAAAAATGATGCTCTGCGGTGCTTTTCCGGATCAGCGCCCGTTTCAGCCGTGCCTGGGCAATGCGGATATCCCGGTCCGATGCATCCGGCTGCGCCAGCACCTGCCGTGCAAGCTTCTCAGAACGGTCTGCCCGTTCCACATCAATGGCATCTGCCCATTCAAAGGTGGTAGGTACCAGCGTCACGCTGCCGGCAAGGACAGAAAGCATTCCGCCGATACAGGCACCGTATCGTCGGGATCCCTCTGCTTCCAGAATTGCCTGTCCCATTCCCAGGCTCACCACATAATCCATATGATTTGCCAGGATTGCCACATCACCGGCAGCCGTGCGCACCACCAGCTTTTCCGCCATACCCTCAAACTGCAAGCCGTCCGGTGTCACGATCTTCAAAGGAAAGGTGTTCATTTCTGCTCACCCTTCCATTTTTCCACCACCTCGTCGATGGTGCCGGCATACAAAAAGCAGGATTCGGGAATGTCATCGTGTTTTCCCTCAATAATCTCCCGGAAGCCCCGGACCGTTTCCTGCAAAGGTACATATTTCCCCTGATAGCCGGTAAACTGCTCCGCCACCTCAAAGGGCTGGGACAAAAACCGCTGCACCTTTCTGGCTCTGTTGACGGTGATCTTATCCTCCTCCGACAGTTCATCCATACCCATAATGGCAATGATATCCTGCAGCTCCTTATACCGCTGCAATATCCGCTGGACAGACCGGGCAGTTTCGTAATGCTCTTTTCCCACGATCTCCGGTGTCAGCACCCGGGAAGTGGAATTTAACGGATCTACTGCCGGATAGATGCCCAGCGAGGCAATGCCACGGTCCAGCACCGTAGTGGCATCCAAATGGGCAAAGGTAGTTGCCGGTGCCGGGTCTGTCAGGTCATCCGCAGGGACATATACCGCCTGGACAGAGGTAATAGAACCGTTCTTTGTGGAAGTGATCCGCTCCTGCAGCGCACCCATTTCCGTTGCCAGAGTGGGCTGATAACCCACCGCAGAGGGCATCCGTCCCAAAAGGGCAGAAACCTCTGAGCCTGCCTGGGTGAAACGGTAGATATTATCGATAAACAAAAGCACATCCTGGTGCTTTACATCCCGGAAGTATTCTGCCATAGTCAGTCCGGAGAGACCTACCCGCATTCTGGCTCCGGGAGGTTCGTTCATCTGTCCGTAGACCATTGCTGTTTTATTGATAACACCGGATTCCTTCATCTCCTGGTACAGATCGTTACCCTCACGGGTACGCTCTCCCACACCGGTAAATACAGAAATACCGCCGTGTGCCTTTGCCACGTTGTTGATCAGCTCCATAATCAGCACCGTTTTACCAACACCGGCGCCGCCAAACAGACCGATCTTGCCGCCCTTGGCATAGGGGCAGATCAGATCCACCACCTTGATACCGGTTTCCAGCAGCTCCGTAGAGGACTCCTGCTCATCATAATCCGGTGCCGGGCGGTGAATATGCCACCGCTCTTCCTCTGCCGGGATCTGCTCACCACCGTCGATGGTCTGTCCCAACAGGTTAAATACACGGCCAAGACAAGCTTCTCCCACAGGCACAGAAATCGGTCCGCCGGTATCCACAGCGGAAGTGCCCCGCTGCAAGCCGTCGGTAGCGCTCATTGCCACAGCACGGACGACATTATCGCCGATATGCTGGGCAACCTCCGCCACCAGCGTACCCTCTCCCAGAGGGATCTGCAAAGCATTGCGCAGCTGGGGCAACGCATCCTGGGGAAAACGAATATCCAAAACGGGACCCATTACCCGTATGACAGTTCCCATATTTTCCTTCATACAATCACTCCTGATTTCCGGCAACGATCTCTGTGATCTCCTGAGTGATCGCTGCCTGTCTTGCCCGGTTAAATTTCAAACTCAGATCCTCGATCATTTCATTGGCATTTTTGGTTGCGGCATCCATTGCTGTCCGACGTGCCGCCTGCTCCGACGCACGGCTTTGGCACAACGCACCGTAGATCATACCGCCCAAATACTCCGGCACGATCCGGGCAAATACGGTTTCCGCATCCGGCTCGTACAGGATCTGTCTGCCTTTTCTCTGCTCCGGATCAGATTGCCTGGTCAGCGGCAGCATTCTTTGCCGCATTGCCCTTTGGGACAGAATCGAATCAAATGCCGTATAAGCGAGCTCCACCCGGTCAAAGTCCTTTTCTAAAAATGCCTTTGCCACTTCCTTTGCCATAGTAAAGCAATCGCCCACAGTGACGGCTTCTGCATCCCGGAAGGCTTCTGTAAACAGAGGAATTCCCTTCCCCCGGAAGTATTCTGCCGTTTTTCTGCCCACCGGCAGCACCGTCATCTGCTTATTCTCTCCCGCGGCAGTTACGGTTTTGAAAACATTGCTGTTATAGCCGCCTGCCAAGCCACGGTCACCGCCAATGACCACATACAACACCTTGTCCCCGATGCGCTCCGTCAGATACGGAGAGGTAAATTCCCGGTTGGCAGATACAATGGAAGCAACGGTCTGCTCCAGGATCCGGAAGTACGGTGCTGAGGACTCTGCCTGTCTTTGGGCTTTCCGCAGCTTGGAGGTTGCCACCATTTCCATTGCCTTGGTGATCTGCCGGGTACTTTCCAGACTGCGGATCCGGTTCTTCAGTTCCTTGGAAGAAACACCAGCCATACCCGACCTCCTTACTTAGAAAACCGTTCCAGCAGCTGCCGGATGGCTTCCTGCAAGGTTTCCTCCTGCTCCAGCTTACCGGTTTGGCGAATGCTGTCCAAAAGCTCGCTGTACCGGCTGTCCAAGAAGCTATACAGCTGCTGCTCAAATTCCGGAATATCCGCCACAGCCAGGTTCTTCAGCCAGCCGCCTACCACTGCGTACAAAATACACACCTGATGTGCCACATCCACCGGTGCCTTATTCTTTTGCTTCAGCACCGCCACGATCCGCTCACCCAAAGCAAGGCGTGCTTTGGTATCTGCGTCCAGGTCAGAGCCGAACTGGGCAAAGCTTTGGAGCTCCCGGTACTGGGAGTACAGCAGCTTCAAAGAGCCTGCCACCTTTTTCATTGCCTTGATCTGTGCCGCACCGCCTACCCGGGACACAGAAATACCCGGATTCACCGCAGGCATAACACCGGCATTGAACAGCTCTGTTTCCAAAAAGATCTGTCCGTCGGTAATGGAGATCACATTGGTGGGAATATACGCAGAAACATCTCCTGCCTGGGTCTCAATGATGGGCAGCGCAGTTAAGCTGCCGCCGCCCTTTTCTTTGGACAGCTGTGCCGCCCGTTCCAACAAACGGCTATGGAGATAAAACACATCACCGGGATAAGCTTCCCGTCCGGGAGGTCTGCGGATCAGTAGAGAAATGGCACGGTATGCCACTGCGTGCTTACTCAGATCGTCATAGATCACCAGCACATCTTTCCCCTGCTCCATAAAATACTCACCAATGGTACAGCCGGTATAAGGGGCAATATACTGCATAGGTGCCAGCTCCGAAGCGGTGGCAGACACCACCACCGTATAATCCATAGCGCCCCCGGCAGTAAGCTCCTCCACGATCTGTGCTACCGTGGAACGCTTCTGCCCGATGGCAACATAGACGCACAGCACATCTTTTCCTTTTTGATTCAAAATGGCATCTGTGGCAATGGTGGTCTTACCGGTCTGCCGGTCACCGATGATCAGTTCCCGCTGACCTTTACCAATGGGGATCATAGCGTCAATGGCTTTGATGCCAGTCTGCAAGGGACGGCTGACACTTTCCCGGTCAATAATACCCGGCGCAGGACGCTCAATGGGCAGCCGGAGCTTTTCGGTGATGGGTCCTTTTCCGTCAATGGGTTCTCCCAAAGCGTTCACCACTCTGCCGATGACTTCCTCACCTACAGGGACAGAAACCACCTGTCCGGTACGCTTCACCGTGTCCCCTTCCTTAATGCCGTTATCGCTGCCCAGAATAACCACAGAAACGGTCTTCTCATCCAGATTCAGCGCCATACCGAAAGCGCCTCCGGCAAACTCCACCAGCTCGCCTGCCATACATTGTTCCAGTCCGGTAACGGTGGCAATACCGTCACCCACCACCACAACATAGCCGATCTGCTTGGTTTCCAGTCGGTTCTCATAGTTTTTTATCTGTTCACGAATCAGCTTCGTGATCTGTTCCGGTTTCAGTTCCATAATGATCCTACTTTCAAAGTACGGTATTTTTCAGCATTGCTGCCATAGCTTCCAGTCGACTTTTCACGGTACCGTCCACCTGTCCGCCATCGTATTCCAGCCGGACACCGCCGATACATCCGGGATCTACCGGATTGGTAAGCTCCACCTGCTTGCCGGTAGCTGCCTGCAGCTTTTGACAAAGCCGTTCCCGCTGCTCCCGGGTCATTGCCACTGCGGAAACCGCCTGTACAGGCAGGATTCCCTTCGCTTTCCGGTAAAGCCGGTGATACTCCCCACAGCAACCGGAAAATTCCCCGATCGCACCCTGTTCTGTCAAAATCTTTATAAAGTTCAGTAAATACGGATGCACAGCTCCCCGGAAGCACTGATCCAGTACATCACAGCGCTCCGCCTTGGCGATATTGGGGGCTGCCAGCAGCTGCAAAAACCGGGGTTCACCGGAAAAGCTCTCCTCCAGTGCAAGCAGCTCCTGCCGGATCTGTTCTGTGCAATTTTCCTCAACTGCCAGGTCAAACAACGCCTGTGCGTAATGGGTCAATTCCCCGGTCATAGGGCATCCCCCAATTCGTCGATAAATTTATCCACCAATGCCGTCTGATCTGCCGGCTGCAGGCTAACGGTAACCACCTTTTCGGCAATCTCCATTGCCAGCTGGGAGATCTCGTCCTTGGCTTCATTCATTGCCTTTTTCCGTTCCCGGGCAATGTCCGCTTCTGCCTTTACCCGCATTTGCGCTGCTTCCTGCTGCGCCTGCTGCAAAAGGGCATCGGACCGCTCCTGGGCAGTCTTTTTTGCGTGATCCAGGATCTCCCCCGCCTGCTGACGGGCAGTACGCATATTCTCTTCATAGGTTTGTTGGATGGCGACTGCCGATTCCTTTGCTTCCTGTGCCTGGGTAAGCTCCCGGTCTGCCGCCTCCCGACGGGCATCCAGGACACCCAGGATCTTATCCAGGAAAAACCGCTTTACGATATACATCTGCACAAACAGATTTAAGATCGTAACGATCAGCGTAAGGGGCTCCACCGCCACCAACGACTGATATAAGGTCTGCATAGTATTCTCCTTAGCTCAGCAGATTCATAAACTGACCCGGTGCGAAGAAGATCAGCAGCAAGCCGATAACGAAGCCATAAATACCGGTGGTTTCAGACAAAGCGATACCTAAAATCATAGTGCTGGTGATGTCAGCCTTTGCCTCCGGCTGACGACCGATGGCTTCACAAGCCTTTGCGGCACAGTTACCTTCACCGATACCGGGGCCGATACCGGCGATCAATGCAAGACCTGCACCGATGGCGCAGCCTGCCAATGCAATTCCCTTAGCCAAAATCTGATAATCCATAATGATTTCCTCCTAAATCGTATTTGACATTATAAAGCAGCATTAACTGTCCGCTGCCTGTTTGATGAAAATAGTGGTCAGGGTGCAGAAAATGAATGCCTGAATACACCCACCGAACCAGTCAAAATAGAAGCCTGTAATTGCCGGAATACCCACTGCCAGCCAGGGAATATCCCGGAATATGCCTCCTAAGTTGGTCAATAATGATAATCCGCCCAGCACAGCAGCAATCAACCCCAAGACGAACAGAAGCTTTCTCTTTTTCTTCTTTCCCGTGAGCCACAATACGATGCCCACAGCTGCCACACCGGTACCCAAAAGCAGATTGCTGCCCAAAAGTCCCAATACACCGTGGCTTAATGCCGTCAGCGCACCGTAAACCAGAGCACCGATCACCGTGCCGGAGAGAATATTACCGAAATGCCGGCACGCCATACTGATGGGTGTGAACAGCTCGGAAAGCACATTCACCGGTGCCATCACAAAGATCGGCTTGAGGAATTCTTTAAAGTAGCCGCCAATTCCTGCTGACCGGATCTTATGATAGGTGATGAGTACAAACACCACCAGCGCCCAGCCCAGCTCTGTCATCAAATCTGCCGTAGGACTCCAAATGCCGATAACGCTGATCAAATTGGACACGATACTAGTGATAAAGATCGTACCCACCAAAGGAATATAGTGATCAAAGCCATCTCCCATATTGCCCCGGACGAACTTGGTCAGTGCCGTAACTGCCAGCTCCGCCACCGCCTGTTTTCTGCTGATACCGGTAACCTTCAAGCCGGAACCCAGCCAGATACACAGCGCCGTAATGATCGCCATAACCAGAAAGCTGACGATCACCGTTTGGGTGACATTCACCCTTCCCAGCAGCGGAACATTCTCCCAGGTCCACAGGATCCTGGCTCCGTTTATGGAAATATCCATTCTCCGCCCCCCTTAACCTTCGTTGCCGTTTTTCTTGTCCCGGTTCCGAATCACCAGGATCACCAGGGACGGGAACATCAGAGGCACTGCAGACGCTGCCACATTCAGCCAGGGGATCAAAAACGCAGCCACCACCCATACACCCTGGAAGATCAGCCGGGCATTGTAGCTCAGCTGCAGCTTTGCCTGCCGCTGTTTTTCATTTTCTGTACCTGCCGCTGTCTGAATGGTCAGACACAAGGCAATGAAATTCAAGATCGCCACACCGGTTCCCAAAAGCCCACCCAGGATCACCGGCAAGCCAAAGGCTGCCACATGAACACAGGACAGGGCAAAGAAAATTCCCCACATTCCCACAAGGCAGATCCCGGCACCTGCGGCTACCCGTTTGATTTCTTTTTTGGATGCACTTTGCAGCTTCATAGCAATCATCCTTTCTCAATCGTGATCGTTGCTGGCAGCAGAGGGTCGTTCCTCCCTGCCCAGCCCCTTGGCTTCCTTCGTCATTGCCCGGACACAGGAACGGACGGTTCCCACCGTGGTGAGAACCCCCAGCACAGCACAAAGGAGCATCACCCAGCCGCCCAGGGCATAGGCATCCTGCAGCCACCAGCCCAGCAGCAAAAAGAAGCAAATGGGACATACTGCGGAAATACCGAATTGGGTGACCCACAGTATTAAAGACATAAATTTCATACCGCACCGCTTCCTGTTAACATTTTTATTATCATACCCTAAAACAAAGAAATTTTCAATAAAAATACAGAAAGTTTTGAAAGCTTTACAGATTTTTCACACCTGCTTCTGAAAATATTATACTTTTCATTTTCCCCAATCTATAGTAGAATATAAGTAATCAATTTATTGGAGAATACATATGACAGAAAACGAGATCTTACAGGGTACCGTTGTCGGTGTTGTGTATCAGAATTACGATAACGGATATGCCGTATTGCGGCTGAAATGCCAGGATGGGCAGACCGTCACCGTGGTGGGGATCATCCCCCGCCCCACGGTAGGTGAGCAGCTGATGGTCACCGGCAGATGGACCACCCATTCCAGCTACGGCAAACAGTTTGAAGCGGAGTTTTTGGAACGGCTGATGCCCCAAACAGCAATGGATATCCGGCAGTATCTTTCCGGTCGGGTCATCAAAGGGATCGGTCCCCGTATAGCTGCCAAGATCGTAGACCGGTTTGGAAACGAAACTCTGCAAATTATGGAACGGGAGCCGGCACGGCTGGCGGAGGTTTCCGGTATTTCCCTGAACAAAGCCATTGCCATTGGGGAAGAGTTCCGCCTGCAGGTGGGGATCCGCCATCTGTTGGAATTTTTCGCTATGCATCAGCTGCCGGCTGAGCTTGCTATCCAAACCTATAAGCTTTACGGGGACAGTACCGTTGATCTTTTATACGACGATCCCTATCTTCTGATGGATGAAGAGCTGGATGCCCCCTTTGACGCAGTGGACCGGTTCGCCATCTCCCTGGGCATTTCCGGAGATGATCCCAAGCGTGTGGGTGCCGGTATTCTGTTTGAACTGCGGTTTAATCTGGGCGGCGGTCACAGCTTCCTGCCCAAGGACAAGCTTGTAGGTGCCACCGCCCAGCTGCTCTCTATAGACGATTCTGTAATTGACAGGATCCTGGAACAGTTACTGGAAGCAGAGCGACTGGTGTGTGATCACTTAGCCGGTATTGACATTATTTACCTGCCTGCCCTTTACGAGGCAGAATGCTACTGCACCAAGCGGCTGATCACCATGGCAAATACAGAATACACAAAGCCGCCCCGGCTGGAAAAGCTGTTAGCCAACGCTTCCGGCAGCAGCGGTATTTCCTATTCCGCCAAGCAAAAGGATGCCATCTGTGCCGCTGCGGATACCGGTCTATTACTGATCACCGGTGGTCCCGGTACCGGAAAGACCACAATTTTGAAAGGTATTTTGAATCTCTACGGACAGATGGGTCTGCGTTGTCTTTTGGCTGCCCCCACAGGTAGAGCCTCCAAACGGTTAACAGAGGTTACCGGACAGGATGCTTCCACCATCCACCGGCTTTTGGAGGCAGGGATCGATCCTCACACCGGCAATATGTTTTTCTCCAAAGACGCTTCCAACCCCTTAAAGGCTGATGCTGTGATCGTAGATGAGATGTCTATGGTGGATGTACAGCTGCTGCACAGTCTGCTCCAGGCGCTCCCCCCCAATTGCCGGCTGATCCTGGTGGGTGATCCGGATCAGCTTCCGCCGGTGGGACCCGGCTCTCCCTTCAGTGATATGCTCAGAAGTCAGCAGCTTCCCAGCATCCGGCTGACGGAGATTTTCCGCCAGGCACAGGAAAGCCTCATTGTTATGAATGCTCACCGGATCAACCAGGGTCAAATGCCCCAGCTTCGGGATGTAAAAAATGACTTTTTCTTCTTACCTGCCCGTTCCGAGGAAGCCGTGGGACAGACCATCGTATCTCTGTGTGCCCAGCGACTGCCCCAGAATATGGGGATCCCCCCGGAGCAGATCCAGGTCCTTTCCCCCACGAAGAAAGGATATGCGGGAACTGTCCAGTTAAACAAGCTCCTACAGCAGCAATTGAATCCCTCCGTCCCCGCCAAAAAGGAACGGCAATTCGGTGACTTCTGTTTCCGGGAGGGTGACCGGGTAATGCAGACCCGGAACAACTATGATATTCTTTGGAAGACCCAGGACGGCTCTGCCATTGGTACCGGAATTTTCAACGGGGATGTGGGGATCATCCAAGCCATTGATCCGTCTATGGAACAGGTAACCGTCCTCTTTGATGACCGGCTTGTAGACTACGATTTCACCCAGTTAAACGAACTGGAGCCGGCTTATGCTATGACGGTACATAAGAGCCAGGGCAGCGAGTACCGGGCAGTGGTCCTTGCCGCCTGGAACGGTTCTCCGTACCTATTAAACCGCAGCGTTCTTTACACTGCCGTCACCCGTGCCCGGGAGCTTTTGATCATTGTAGGACGGGAGGAAACCGTTTCCGTTATGACCCAGAACGCCAAAATCGGTCGCAGATACACAGGCTTGAAGCTGCGGCTACAGGGGGCATTCACTTCCCAATGCTAAGACTGCTCTTTCCTTCCAAATGTATCCTGTGCCGAAAGCTCCTGCCTACCCGGGAATCAGATATCTGCCGGGAGTGTCAACGGGAAGTTCCCAACTTTAAAAAGTTAAAAAGAAAGATTCCTTTTATTGCACATTTCACAAGTTTATGGTATTATAAGGGCAGCGCCAAAGGCAGTCTTTTGCGATTCAAGTTTTTCGGCTGTCCCGGCTACGGAAAGGTCTACGGCAGATTGCTGGCAAGGATGCTCCGGGAGGAGGAATTTGACCTGCTCAGCTGGACTCCGGTATCCTTCCTCCGGCATTACCGCCGGGGGTATGACCAAGCCAAGCTCATTGCCAAGGCTGCTGCCAAAGAAATGGGCATTCAGGCAGTACCCACACTGCGCAAGTACCGGCACACGCCCCCTTTGTCGCATACACTGGATGCTGCCCAGCGCCGCGCCATCGTGGCAGGTGCTTACAAGGTGGTGTCGCCTTCCAGAATCATAGGAAAGCGGATCCTGCTCATTGACGATGTGCTGACCACCGGTGTCACCGCTTCCGAATGTGCCAAAACACTGCTTCTTGCAGGTGCGAAAGAAATCCTCTTCGCCACAGTGGCTGTGGCTTATGAATATCAAAACAAGTAGGTGTAGCTATGCGTTTTCAGTTTTTCTCCAATGACCTGGGTGTTGACCTGGGTACATCCAACGTGCTGATCAATTCCGATGACCACGGACTTGTGGTTCGGGAACCCTCTGTCGTTGCCATTGACAAAAACACAGGCAAGCTTCTGCAGGTAGGCGCTGCTGCCAGAAATATGCTGGGCAGGACCCCCGGCAATGTGGTGGCAATGTCCCCGTTGAAGGACGGTGTGATCTCTGACTATGAAATGACCGTTAAAATGCTGCAGACCTTGTTCCGGACTGCCATTAAAACTACCCTGTTCAACCCCAAGCCCCGTGTTGTTATGGCTGTGCCCAGCGGCATCACCGAAGTGGAAGAGCGCACCATCATCAACGCTGCCATTGAAGCCGGTGCCCGACGGGTCTACCTTATTGAAGAGCCTCTGGCAGCTGCTCTGGGTGCCGGTTTGAATATCGACGGTCCCAACGGACATATGGTGGTGGACATTGGCGGCGGTACAACAGATATTGCCGTGCTGACAATGAAGGGTGTTGCCACTTCCTCTTCTTTGAAAGTGGCAGGCAATGCCTTTGACGAAGCCATTGCCCGGCATATCCGCCGGAAGTACGGCATTGTCATCGGTCAGGCAACTGCTGAGGATGTAAAGATCCAGATCGGTTGTGTCTATCCTCCGCAAGAGGATATGAGTATGGTGATCCGTGGCAGAGATGCCCGGAACGGTATGCCCCGGGAAATGAGCATTTTGGCATCCGAGGTCTATGAGATCCTTCGCCGTCCCGCCCGTCAAATTGCGGACGAAGTGATGTCCGTGCTGGAGGACACCTCTCCGGAGCTGGTGGGCGATATTGCAGAGAACGGCATCACCCTCACCGGCGGTGGCAGCCAGATTGCCGGTATGGAATTACTTCTGGCGGAGCGTACCGGTATCTCCTGCACTTTAGCGGACAATCCGGATCTTTGTGTTGCCTTCGGTTGCGGAAAGAGCCTCTCCTGGATGAACACCATGGTGGAAGGTCCTATCAATATCGCAAGAAAGCGCATTATGCGCCAGGGTTAAATCCATAATCAAAGAGAGCATCTCGCAAAAGGAGATGCTCTCTTTCTTGCTTTATTCACATTTTTCCGCTTTCATATCCTCACTAAGGATATTTAGAGAAGGATCCGGAGTATCGTTTCTGGTGGTGGTATAGCACATCGTACCGTCCGGCTCTGCTTCCAAATGGATATAGCCGTGAAGCAGATCATACAAAAGCAGAATACCTGCATCCCGGTAGCGGCTGCGCATTTCTTCGGTGATGGGGACCCGTGCCATCGCTACCGCAAGCTTGGGGCTGATTGCCCGGAGAAGCTCCTCTGAGGAGGATGTTCCAAAGCC
>JAZQHW010000209.1:0-5811 GCA_045540795.1 Faecousia sp.
CAAAGGCACAGTACCACCGCGATTATCCCCATTCTTCTTTTAGCCATTCTTCTTCCTCCTTTGAGATAAGCGGTTTGCTGCCCTTATCCCGGTATTTTACCATCAGTACAATTAGCAGGATCAGCAAAATGGGGGCTGCCACGATAGGTGTAGCCACCAGAGAATCGATACGATAAGCATTAGATGTAACATGCAGCACCGGCGCGGCATTTTCGATCCGCGTTCCGCGTACCAGCAATCTGTGGGAATTGATACCATAGGGCGTGCAGGTCAGCAGAGTACAAAAATCTTCGCCGGGTACAATTTGAACATCGTCGATCTCATCCGGTCGTACCACCTTAATCTGATCTACTTGATAAGTAACCGTTCTGTCCAACACGGTAATCGTAAAAGTATCGCCAATCTCCATCTTATCCAGTTCCGTAAAGAGCTTGGCGTGAGGAAGTCCGCGGTGTGCAGATAGGACACAATGTGTATTTTCGCCGCCTACAGGCAAAGAGGTGCCTTCCAAATGACCGCAGGCAATGTTTAACACCTCTGCGGATATTCCATGATATAATGGCAGCTCAACACCCAATTTGGGGATTGACACATATCCCATAATACCGTTACCGCTGACATTTAAAATGCTGTTGTAGTCTTTTAGCTCACGGTAGTCCAGCAGAGGAGAGCTTAGTTCGCTCAGCTCCGCGTTATATCTTTCTGCTTCCTGAAAGTAGACCTCATAATCTTCAGGTTGCAATGCGTCGAGGATCTCACGGTAATTTTCAACAGCGCGGGTTTGTGTTTTGGTATTCCAATATTGGCTCACAGACGGATAAAGCAGTCCACAGACGCCTACGAAAAGCATCAGAACCAAAAGGATCCCTATTATTTTCTTCTTCATAAGCATCTCTCCACTGCTTTATGAAAGTGTGCGGCGGATGGCGGAAAACCATCCGCCGCCGCTTTCTAAACTAACAAAAAACTAAAATTATGTATAAGCAGATTAGTCCTCGTAAACGGACATCTTCTTACGGGTGATCATAAAGACTGCAGCCACCATAACCAGCAAAGCACCGCCGGCAATCAGGAAGAAAGTTCCCTCTGCGCCGGTCTCAGGCAGGACAGTGCCGGTCTTGTTAATGATATCCTTCTGGATCTGACCCAGTTCAACATCACCGGTTCCCAGCACACCGCCGGACAGTTCTGTCAGCTGAGGGTTATCGGAGCTTTCGGGGTGGTTTGCAAAGATCGTGAAGTCAATAGGCTCCATTTCGTTATAGCCTGCGGGAACAACAGATTCTACCAGTTGGTAGTAACCGTCATCCAGACCGTTCCAGATAAACCGGGTTCCGTTTTCTGCTGTCGTACCGGTAACAGGAAGATCATATTTCTTGGTGGTAGAATTGTACTTGTACAGGGTAAATTCTGCACCGGACAGAGCGTGACCCTTTTCGTCGACCTTGTCGATCTGCAGCTGATAAGTAAAGACAACGACTTTGTCTGTGCCGGTCTTACCGGTTTGGTCAGAGTAAGGGTCATTGGAGAATTCCAGATGAGCCTCGTTAGGGTTACCGGGGTTGCCAAAATCTGCGTTCTCGTTCAGCACCGCTTCATAATAAACTACAAAAGTAGAGGTGCTTGTTACATTGGGAATATTGTTTACATTTTCGCAGGTTACAGTGATCTGCGTAGATCCATCGGCCTGTGCAACAGGATTAAAGCTAAAATGATTGGTAACATCCACGCCGTCGTTCACATTGGCATCGTTATCGGCAGCAGCCTTGGATGTATACATCTTAACAACGAAGTCTTTGCCGTTATCTGCAGCCAAACCGCTATGCTTGATCGTGCCCATGGAGAAAGCCTTGGACAGCGTGTCGTGGAAGATCAGTTTATATTGGTTGTATTCCTGGTGCTGGCTGGCCAAGGTAGCAGTCAGCTTAAAGGGGACATTGTCGCCGATATCATGGTCAGCGGAATCGACCCAAGCTGCATTTTCCAGAATACCGACCTGGGTGTCGTCAATATCCTTGACCTTCTTCTCAAATACGGGTGTGGATGCCTTGGGGGTGATGGTGAGCGCTGCGTCATTCTTGGTATCCACGATGATCAGAGAGTTGGAAGCGTGTTTGTCGCTCAGATTGGTTACATCCGCAAAGAGCCAGTAACCCTGTTCAATTTCGGCTGTATTGGTAATCGTTATCGGTGTAATGCTAGCTTTAACGAACTCGTCGTACAGACGCTTTGCCACATCCAGCATGGTCAAGCTGGTCTGCTCTGCCAGGTAAGCGCGGATGTGATCTTCGGAAACAGCGCTTGCTGTGGTAGGAGCTGCGTTGTTTTCACCCCAGACATTTTTGGTGGCGTAGGCAAGGGTCTCGGCCTGCAGGATCGGCAGATAGGGAGAGTTTTCTGCAAAGGAATAGGAGTATCTGTAGCAGGTATCCTTATGCGGGTTCTCGATAAATTCTTGCTCTGTTGTATGGGGCAGAGTACAGTCGTCGGGATGATGCTCACCCAGCATAGGACTGGTCACCAGCGTCATGATTTGGTAAGCGTGGAAGGTTCTTGCTACTGTGTCATCAACTGTTACGGTGGTGCTTTCTGCAGCCAGTGCGGTGGTGCTCAAGGCTAAGATCAAAGCCAGAGCCAGAATGATCGATACTAACTTTTTCATAGTTTTGATTCCTTTCTAGTTATAATTTTGTTTTTGTATGTATGGGGGATTCATCTCCGGCGCGTTTCCGCCGTAGAAAGGGACGCTATCCTACGCCCCTCCTTTCTCGCTTGCGCCTTCGAATGAATCCATATACAAGCGGTGTGACAATGCATATCACACTCACCAGTATCAAAGGATAAATACCGGGACCGCCGGTTTCGGGCAGATGGTAGTTGATAGGTTCATTTGTGATATGTACCTTTCCGACCTGCTCGAAGGGAATACGGACTGCTTCTGTTTGCGCTATAACCTCAGAACAAGTCTCACACGCGTCTGTTGTTTTATCACAGAAACAGAACCAGTATTTTGTATCATCCAGCTGGTATCCCGGCGGAGCTCTCAGCTCCTGCATATAATAGAGGATATGCTCCCGAAGGATAATACCCTGAACGATATTGGACTGGAAGTGAAGCGCACCAGTGTCATCGGTGACACCTGTGGTGATCAGACCGCCTTGGGCATTGTAAAGACCAAAGGTTGCACCGCCCAGCGGTTTTCCCGTTTGCGCGCAGGTCTTAAACATCTCTACCTTGTAGCTTTTTGCCGCAATATTGATGTCAGCATAAACCTTTTCCACGGTGCTGTCCGTAACATCTTCTCCCCAGAGCGTGATGGATGCCGAGTTGTTGTACTTAATGCCCTCCGTTACTTGTTCCGGTATTATGAGGGTCGCATCATAGTCCAGTGTGTACATAACCGGCTGGGGATACAGAATCACAATATCCAAAATGTGTACAGATTTACCCTGCGCGTCCGTTCGGTTGCCTGTGCCGTCATAAAGAACGGTATAATCCACGTCCTGCTGCAAGGTGCTTACCTTTCCGCTGGCATCTTCCGTTGTGATCACCAGAGAACCGCTGATGAACGCCAATGTATCGGTCATCACATCGTGGATCGTCAGCGGCGTACCGTTTGTCAGCACCAGTTTTGACTCATTGATCGTAACCTTATAGCTGGCAGTATAGCCATCAAAGTCGTGGGTCAGTCGCTTTTCAAACAGCTTGGGAATGGTAACTGTCGCAACATCGTTGTCAACCTTTACAGAGTTGGTACTGTCACTCATATAGTATAGCTGCGCCTGGTTGCTGAGCTTGTATCCGAGAGGGCCATAGGCCTCCAATGTGGACAGATCCGTGGTTTTGTAAACCAAGGTGAAGGTCATATCCTGCGTTTCTGTCCAGCATTGGCAGAAATCTCTGGTGCCGATCATTTCACCGGCATCGTTCTTAAACCAGTATGCACCGCAATTCCCCCAGTGACAAGTCTCGGGAGTGCATTGGCAGCGGCAGAGCAGGTCAATCGTTCGGGTGGAGAAGGTACCGTCTTCCACCGTCCAGGAATTGTTCCAGGCAAACATATCCGCTTCGGTGGCATCCTGGATTCGGGGGATCTGGATGGTGGTTCCGTTGTAGGTGGCATAAACCGTAGCCAGGTTGATGTCGTTATATACCTTACCGATAATATTTCCGCTGGCATCCAGAAGTCGCATCTCGTCCGAGATGGCCCAGGAATATTCCGCCCGCTGACCCTCCGGTCTGCCGGGAATGACGGCTTGGATCTCCCAGAGGAAGCCACCGCCGGAGGCATCCGAGGCGAAGGTGCCGCTTTTGACAATCTCACCAACCGCCTCACCATGGGTGAAGTCTACCCAGGCGTAGCTGTATGCGCCGTCAATGGTGGCATCGTTCTCGTAACCAAAGGTGCCGGCTGTGCCGGTCCGTTCTGGGGTTGAGGTATAATCAATGTAGTAATACCAGCCTTCGTTGCCCAGCGTGATCTCGCCGCACCATTGACAGGTGGCAGTGGTTGGCATTTTGTAGGACCATCCGGTGTCTGTCCAGATCAGGTGGGGATCGTCGGCCCCAACCGTCCAGTTGTGCCATCCACCGTTGGGATCGCTCACACCGAAAGAAAGGCCGCCGGCGATATCCGATTCTGTGAACCGGTGTATTTTACTCCACTCGCCATCCAGAATGCGATCCGTCAGAATGCTGCCCGGGATCTGAGAATCCTTATTGCCAACAACCTCAAGGCGCCAGTAAATTTTGCTGGGGTCTGGTTTTTCAGTTCCGGGTACGCCGCCTTGACCCCATTTGTTCATAACGGTGGGGTACTTTTGTTGGGCGGGTGGCTCAACCTTAACGGTAATTTTGCCGTCAAAATCAATGGGATCTTCCTGGACGGGGAAATGGATACCCAAGGTTGCGCTTATCGTAATGTCCGTACGGCTGTTCATATGCTCGTTGAACACGAGGGTGATAAGACCGGTATCCGTGACCACCCAGCTGCCCACATTGGTGCCGTCATTCAGAACGAAAGTGCCCTCGCCGCCATCTACCATCAATCCGTTTGGAATCTGATATTGATACGTTCCTGGTGCAAAACCTTCCGGACTGTTAAATGAGATTGTCAGCTTATATCCGGTATTCGCCTGAGCAATATAGTTGCCATCAGCATCTTTAGGGAGCTCTTGGTTATTTTTGTCGAGTAATGTGAAGAAATAACTTCCTCCGTTAGCTTCCAAATAAGGAAGTAATTCTTTGATTGCTCGTGAAGTTCTCAAAGAGAAAGGTTGTATTTGCGGTGTCGTAGTGACGCCTTCAAAAATAAATACGGCAGGTCCGTTTGAAATATCCAGTAGATTTTCTTTTGACACCGAGTTGCTTACAAGTCCCCATCCGGCAATCGATGTATCCTTCAAAGATAGAAACCTGCTTTTGACAGAGTTTTCTATGTCGCCACAAATGACAACCATCGTGGCACTATGTACTTCAGAGACAATTCCCACTGTGTTATCTTTAAAGAACACTAAATCGCCACTAACAGGTGTATATCGACCCAAGGATGCGTATTTGCCCAATCGTCTCCACTGTTCTGCCATAGATGTGGCACCGGTGTTTATTGGGAACTCATCAGGAGGAGCACCGGAATAATGTAAACAGAACGATACGAATGTTGCAGCCCAATCGCTGTATGGTGTGCCATACCAAGCACCGTATCGTGTGTAACCGTGACGTATGCCGTTTTGGTTTACCTCAAAGTTAAGTTTGCTTTCCGAATATCCAACCTGAGTTTTGGCAATACCGACCAAGTCCGTGCCAAGATTT
>JAZQHW010000210.1:0-14105 GCA_045540795.1 Faecousia sp.
GCCCCTGTGAGGCCATCAAGAACAATGTTATCGGTACATATAAAACGGCCTATGCCGCCATGATGCATGGCTGTAAGCGCTTTGTGCTCATCAGTACGGACAAGGCGGTGAACCCCACCAATGTGATGGGTGCCAGCAAGCGGCTGTGTGAAATGGTCATCCAGACCTTTGACCGTGCGGTGAAGGAAGGGAAAGCGCAGCAGCTTCCCAGACTGTTCACCCACGCCGGCGAGCCGGAGATGCTGTATGAAGACCAGGACCGGAAGATCGAAACAGAATTTGTTGCGGTGCGTTTCGGAAATGTACTGGGCAGCAACGGCTCTGTGATTCCTCTGTTTAAGAAGCAGATCCGGGCAGGTGGGCCGGTGACGGTGACGCATCCGGATATCATCCGTTATTTTATGACCATACCTGAGGCAGTGAGTTTGGTGATCCAGGCAGGCGCCTATGCCAAGGGTGGTGAGATCTTCGTGCTGGATATGGGCGCACCTGTGAAGATCGATGAGCTGGCGAGAAATCTTATCAAGCTTTCCGGTTTCCGTCCGGATGTGGATATTCCGGTGGTATATACAGGCTTGCGTCCCGGCGAAAAACTGTACGAAGAAAAACTGATGGCGGAAGAGGGAATGCAGAAGACTCCCAATGAGCTGATCCACATTGGCAATCCCATTCCTTTTGACACAGATAAGTTTATGGTAGAACTGCGCCGTTTAATGGAAGCAGCCTACGAAAATGATGAAGCGATCCGGGATGCAGTGGCTGCAATGGTGCCCACATACCACCCGACTGCTGTAGGGGAAGAGCGGAAGGATGCCGCTTACGAAGCACTGTACAAAGAAACTGTAGGTGCAGCCCGGAGTTAACAAAGCATATGGTGCCGTAGAACTATTTTTACAGAAAGGTTCTACGGCACTTTTGTTGACATTACTTGCGGATTGTGGTAGAATTTATTGGAATACGAATTTATGTAACTTGGGGAAATGTCCCCCTTGGGTAAAAGGAGAGCAAAGCAATGAACGAAACAACAGAATTGGATTTGCGGGAATTAGGAAAGATGCTCATAAAAAAGGGCTGGATCATTGTGGTGTGTGCAGTATTGGTTGCCGGCATCATATTGGCGTACACAGCGCTTTTTGTGCCTTCTATGTATACTGCATCTGTGACGATTTATGTGAATAATAATTCCGGTGCCAACAACAACGGAATTACATCCTCGGACCTGGCTGTTGCATTGCGACTGGTGGCGACTTATGTAAATATCATTGAAAGTGATACGGTTTTGGAGGACGTGATCCAGGAGACCGGACTGATGCTTACACCCAAGCAGGTAAGACGGATGCTTTCTGCCTCTGCTGTGGATGAAACGGAGATGTTCCGGGTGCAGATCACCAGCCAGAATCCCCAAATGTCTGCTGACATTGCCAATGCCATTGCAAATGTGGCACCCGGCAGAATCGCGGATATTATTGAAGGCAGCTCCGCAAAGGTGATCGATTATGCCAATGTTCCTACGGGAAGAAGCTCTCCCAGTTATACAGTCAATGGCGCAGTGGGTGCTGTTGGCGGTGCATTGGCAGCGGTGATCGGAATTGCTTTATGGATGGTTTGTGATACCCGGATCAAGCGGGAGGAAGACTTAACAAAGATCAGTATGATTCCTGTTTTGGGTAGAATTCCGGATCTGAATGCAGTTTTAGAAAAATCCGGTAAGAAAGTGAGGCGGTAAGCAATTATGAATAAGCAAAAGGCAACGAATAAAGAGCAGATAGCGGGCAGTATGGCACACCGCCGTCAGATACTGAATCAAAACAGTAACTTTGTAGTGAAAGAGGCTTATAAGACCCTCCGTACCAACCTTCGGTTCACGGTACGGGGTGAGGGATGTAAGAAGATCTGTATCACCAGCGGCAATGCAGGCGAGGGTAAGAGCATAACTTTGATGAATCTGGCAATTACCATTGCAGAGAATGATCAGAGGGTATTGGTCATCGATGCTGACCTGCGGCGTCCGGCACTGGCACGGTTGCTGGTGGAAAAAGCTACACCGGGTCTTGCCAATGTGCTGGCAGATATGGTGAGTGTGGATGAAGCAATCCGCAAGGATATTTATCCCAATCTGGATGTCCTGTTTTCCGGCGAAATTGCACCCAACCCCTCTGAATTGCTGGGCAGCGAGCGCCTGCAGCAGATACTGACAGAACTGGAGTCCCGGTACGATTATATTTTGATGGATACACCCCCTGTAAATGTTGTGTCCGATGCTTGTGTTGTGGCAAACTATCTGGATGGTGTCCTGCTGCTGGTTCGTCAGGGCAAGGCACGGAAAGACGGTGTCAAGCAGGCACTCTCGGCACTGCAGCTTACCGGTGCCAAGGTGCTGGGATATATTCTGAACGGCGTATCTGTTGACGGCAAGAAGAAATATAAATACTACGACTGAGGATTTGGTAATGAGAGGAAATCCTGATTTTATGCTGCGAAATGTAGCAGACACCATAGTGTTGGTCCCGGTGGGAAAGGCTGCAGCCGAATTCTCTGGGATGATCACATTAAATGCAACCAGTGCATTTCTTTGGCAATTGCTGGAGACGGAGCAATCGGTAGAATCTATGGTAGCGGCGATGACAGAACGGTATGAGGTAACGGAAGCCAAAGCCAATGAGGATATCATCGCTTTTGTGCAGACTATGGAATCTGCCGGCGCGATCCTGCGCTGATGGGAAAATGAGGTTTTTATGAAACGGTATGTGATTGCGGACCTGGCAGTGGATATGGAGGTTTCCGGACGGACGGAACGGCAGGCGGCAGCATACGCAGTTCCTGCCAACGGCCCTGCGGACATCACCTTAACCTGTGATGCGCGCAGGGTTCTTGAGTTAAACCCAATGATGCTCACGGAAGATATGGCAGAATATATGGGAACCGGTGTGATATTTGGGCGGGAGCTTTTGGAACATAAGGGAACTTACATCCACGCATCGGCGGTGATCCTGGACGGTGCGGCATATCTGTTTTCAGCCCCCAGTGGAACCGGGAAGTCTACCCATACGGAAAAATGGTGCCGGCTTTTTGGCGCCAGGTACTTAAATGATGATAAACCGGCATTACGGTTTACCGATAATGGCTGGATGGCATACGGAACACCCTGGTCCGGAAAAAATGATTTATCTTCTCCTGTAGGTGTACCCTTGGGCGGCATTGCCTGTTTGCGGAGAGGTCAGGAAAACACCATCCGCAGACTGGATCCCCGGGAAGCACTGCCTATGCTGATGGCACAGTCTATGTGGAAGCTGGCAACGCGGGAAAAAATGGATAAGCAGCTGGCGATTATGGATAAATTGCTCCAGGAGATTCCGGTGTGGGAACTAATGTGCCGCAATGATGATGAGGCAGCCTGGGTATCCCGGAACGCAATGACCGGACAGACACAAATACTGGAAAAGGAAGGATAAAGCAATGCAGATGCGGAAAATTCCTATGGCAGCATTGGCAGAGCTTTTACAGGTGCAGCTGGAAAAAGGCGGAAAAGCAAAATTGACAGTAACCGGAAACAGTATGCAGCCCATGTTTTGTCATGGCAGGGATTCGGTGATGCTGGTACCGTTGTCGGAAAAACAGAAAACAGGCGATATTATTCTGTACCGCCGCAAAAACGGTCAGTATATTCTGCACAGAATTCTGGAACTGACGGAAACCGGATATATGTGCTGCGGTGATAATCAAACAGAGAAAGAAACTGTGGAGCAGGAGCAGCTGATCGCTGTGGTGGAAAGCTTTACCCGGAAAGGAAAAGACCACACGCTGGACGATTGGACCTGCCGTCTGTATACGGCGGTGTGGCTGGGATGTTTTCCTTTGCGGAAATGCTATGTCACTGTTCGAAGGACAGGCGGAAAAATATTAAGGAAACTGAAAAGACTAAAGAAAAGAAAATGAAAGGTAGGGTACATATCTATGAGCAAGGAAAGAAAGATGCGGCTGATCATCATTATCGTTGCGGCGGTCGTACTGGTGGGACTGATCGTTGTGGCGATCGCAATGTCTTTACCCGGTAAAACAGAGAAGCCCGGCGAAACAGGAGAAGCTGCAGGTACAACGGAGAATGCGGAAGGCACAGAAACAACGGAGTTTGTTCCCGGTGGTGCCGTTAACTTTGATGACCTGTTGGGCTTAGATGGTACAACAGGGGAAGCAACAGAACCTGAAGAAACTACAGAGTCCGGAGATACTACCCAGCCGGAGAAAAATACCGAGTCCGGGGAAGCTACGGAGTCTGAGGAAACAATAGAAGCTACAGAAGAAGTTACTGAGCAGGAAGAGACCGAGCCGGAAGGGACTGAGCAGGAAGAGACCGAGCCGGAAGAGACCGAGCCGGAAGTTACTGAGCAGGAAGAGACCGAGCCGGAAAAGACTGAGCCGGAAGAGACCGAACCGAAAGAGACAGAGCCTGAGGAAACTGAGCAGGAAGAGCCAGAGCCGGAGCAGAATGTAGGTGGCGTTGTGGACTTTGATGATCTTGTCGGTGGCAGCACTAAGCCCACTGAGCCGAAGGAAACCACAAAGCCCACCGAGCCGGAAGATACTACCGAGCCTGATGAGCCGGAAGCAACCACTGAGACTACTGAACCGGAAGCAACTACTGAGACTACAGAACCGGGTAATTCGGGCGGTGGTATGGCTCCTGCAGATCCGGGTGACGGAGATATTGAGATCCCGTTCTAACAATGAAAGAACATAAAGCTTTACAAAAGGGAAGCGTATATCGAATATTCCAACCTTACCGGGGGCAAACATTTTTACTGTGTTTTTTGACGGTGCTGGAATCGTTACTGCAGGTGACCTTTGCGGTACTGACCCGTTTTGTGATCGATGCGGCAGTGTCCGGGACACAGCAAATATGGCTCTGGGGAACGCTGCTGGTAGCAGACAGCCTGCTTATGGTTGGCACATATTTGCTGATCAGCTGGTTTTCCGGCAGCGCCGGAGACCAGATCGGTGCCAAATTGCGGAAACGGATGCTTTTATCTGTTTTGTACAGTAAGGAAAACCGGTTGCAGGAATATCATAGCGGCGAAATGCTGAATCGGGGGATGGAGGATGTCCGCACCGTTTGTGACGGTGTGATCCACGCATTTCCTTCTTTGGTAGGTCAGTTGACACGGTTGGTTGCAACCTTCCTTGCAGTGTTTATTATTTATGACAAACTGGCAATCCTTCTGTTTGCAGTGGGCGCGGCAGTGATCTGTATGGCTGCACTGGTGCGTCCGGTGCTGAAAAAGAATCACCGAAAAGTACGGCAGACCGATGAGAAGGTAACAGCGGCAATGCAGGAGGATCTGCAGCAACTGACATTGATCCAAAGCCTTTCTGCACAGAAGCAGATACTGAGCCGGTTTGTTCGGCGGCAGAAGGATAATCTTGCTGCCAAAAGAAAGCGGCGGATATGGTCTGTGGGAAGCAACGGCTTTATTGTGGGGGCATCTCAGCTGGGCAGCTGTGCATTGCTGCTATGGGGTGCATTCCAGGTGGCAGCAGGTACTATCAGCTACGGCTCTTTGACATCTATGCTGCAACTGTTATCTTTGTTCCGGGGACCTGTTCTCAGCTTGTCCGGAACCTGGACAAGACTGTCAACGGTGGAAGTGGCTGCAGAACGGTTGCAGGGATTGCTTTCAGAACCGGAACTGACAGAAACCGATTTGCTGGAGTGTAATCCCCAGGCAATCGTGTTTGAAGATGTTACTTTTGCTTATCAGGGTGAAGAAGCACCGGTGTTGCAAAATTTTAGTGCCCGCTTTTCTGTGGACGGCTGGACCTGCCTGACAGGTATTTCCGGAAAGGGAAAGAGTACACTGTTTAAGCTGATCCTTGGCTTGTACACACCCCAGGATGGGCGGGTGTATTTGGAGACGGATCAAGGTGAGATCCCCTGCTCGGAGAATACCAGAAGCCTGTTTGCTTACGTTCCTCAGGACTATGCTTTGTTTTCCGGAACGGTTTGGGAGAATATGCAGCTGGTAGCGCCGGAGTTAAACCGGAGGCAGCTGGAAAATGCATTATCCTTCGCACAGGCAGATTTTATCTGGGAAATGGAGCAACAGGAGCATACAGGTATCGGTGAAAATAACACGGGACTTTCTATGGGACAGATCCAAAGGCTGGCAATTGCCCGTGCTGTCTTGATGGACAGGAAAGTGTTTTTGCTGGATGAATGTACTTCTGCACTGGATGCAGAAACAGAAAAGGCAGTGCTGCAAGGCTTGAAGGGATTGGGGAAAAATGCAATTGTTGTAACCCACCGTCCGGAGGCGTTGCAGGATGCCGAAAAAGTCAATTTTATATCCATCGATTAAATCAGAAGCCGGCAATTGCCGGCTTCTTTGACCTCTGCTAATGTGCTTATTTGGGAAAAATAGCAGTTTTTACTGGGATTTCTTTCAGAAAAATGGGCAATTTTCAGAAAAAGTGTATTTAGGGTTGACATATGTACACAGAAGTGATAGTATATGTGAAATTGAATCGCTCTTGATAGAGGCGCGGGATTTATCAGTACCTTCGGGCAAGGCGCAGGCAGCCGTCCGTTGGAAAAGGAAATACCGCCGAAGTGAGCAGAAAGCCTGATTTCTGTTTGCTGGGTCGTTGGAGAATATCCAACGGACTGTCACAACTTTGTGAAGCGCTATCGAAGCAGTGAGGCAAATGTTGTTATTTGCATTTACTGTAGGATCGCTTGACGAAGCGATCCAATTTTTATTTCCGGGCAATGCCCAAAACGAAAGGAAGAAAAGAAAATGAAGAAGATCTTAGCAATGATTCTGGCAGTGATGATGTTACTGACACTGGCTGCTTGCGGCACGCCCGCAGCACCTCAGGAAGGCACCCAGGCACCTCAGGAAGGTACCCAGGCACCCCAGGAAGACACCCAGGCACCCCAGGACGAAACTACCGGCGAGGCTGCTGCTTACTCCGGCGTTGAGGACGGCGTGCTGACCGTTGGTATGGAATGTGCTTATGCACCTTATAACTGGACACAGATGGATGACAGCAACGGCGCCGTTCCTATTTCCAATGTCCCCGGTGCATACGCAAACGGCTATGACGTTATGATCGCAAAGAAGATCTGTGAGGAGAACGGCTGGGAACTGGAGATCGTTTCTTCCGCGTGGGATTCCCTGTGCCCCGCAGTGCAGTCCAAGACAATGGATGCCAACATTGCCGGTCAGTCTATGACTGCTGACCGTATGCAGGAAGTGGATATGGCTGGTCCTTATTACTACGCTACCATCGTTTGCGTTACCACCAAGGACAGCAAGTTTGCCCAGGCAAAGTCCATTGCTGACCTGGCAGGGGGCAAGTGCACTTCCCAGTCCGGCACTATTTGGTATGACACCTGCCTGTCCCAGATCGAAGGCGCTGAGCTTCTGGCACCTGCAGAAACCGCTCCCAATATGATTATGCAGCTGCAGACCGGCACTGTTGACTTCATCTGTACCGATATGCCCACCGCTATGGGTGCTGTGGCAATGGATGAGAATCTGGTGATCCTGGACTTCTCCCAGACCCCTGAGGCTGACTTCCAGTTTGCTTCTGAGCAGGAGCGTGCAGAGAACGTCAACATTGGTATCTCTGTGCTGAAGGGCAATGAAACCTTGAAGACCGCTATCGATAGTGTCCTGTCCAAGATGACTGAGGCAGACTTCAACAAGCTGATGGATGATGCCATCGCGGTTCAGCCCGAACTGTAATATAATACGTTGCACTTCCTCCGGCTTATGCAGTCGGAGGAAGTATGCACGAAAGGAGCTTTTTTGTGGAAGTATTTTTGAAACTGGTGCAGGATGTGGCGAAGCTTTGGGACAAGTACCACATTATGTATTTAAACGGCATCAAGAACACCTTGATCCTGGCGGTGGTGGCAACCTTGATCGGTTGTATCATCGGCTTTGTTTGCGGTGTGCTCAATACCATTCCCCATAGCAAAAATGACCCATGGCCCAAGCGGTTTGTCCTTGCTTTGATCCGGGGTATCGTTCGTGTTTATGTGGAAGTGTTCCGGGGCACCCCTATGGTGCTGCAGGCAGTGTTTATTTACTACGGTCTGCCTTACTTTACCAACAACGCTTTGAAATTTGACGATATCTGGGCAGCGGCAATTTTGATCGTGTCCATCAATACCGGTGCCTATATGGCAGAATCTGTCCGTGGCGGTATCATCTCCATTGATCCCGGTCAGACAGAAGGTGCCAAAGCTATCGGTATGACCCACGTGCAGACTATGACCAATGTGATCCTGCCTCAGGCATTGCGGAATATCCTGCCCCAGATCGGTAATAACTTCATTATCAATTTGAAGGATACTTCTGTAATGTTTATTATCAGCTTTACGGAGTTCTTCGCTGCTCACCGTTATATCGTGGGTGTGAATATGATGTATTTCCCCTCTGCTGCCATTGAGATGCTGGGTTATTTGACAATGACGCTGGTGGCTTCTTTCCTCCTGCGTTGGGTGGAAAAGCTTCTGGACGGCAATTCCAGCTATGAGCTGGTGCAGGTAGACAGCTTGACTATGTCTGCCGGTACCTATAGTCATCCGGATAAGGGTAGCCCCTTTGATGAGCGGAGTAAAGAACATAGGAATCGGGAAATACAGAAGCTTCGCTTCGGCAGAAACAGAGGTGATCGCTGATGAGTGAAATGATTTTAGAGGTCAAGCACCTTTCCAAGACCTTCGGTAAAAACGAAGTGCTTAAGGATATTGATTTTACGGTGAATAAAGGAGATGTGATCTCCGTGATCGGCGCCTCCGGTTCTGGCAAGTCCACACTGCTGCGGTGTATTAACCTGTTGGAAACACCTACAAACGGTGAGATCTGGTACAACGGAAAGAATGTGGCAGACCGGAAGGTGAAGCCCCACGAATACCGCAGCCGCGTGGGAATGGTGTTCCAGTCCTTTAACCTGTTTAATAATATGTCCGTGCTGAAAAACTGTATGGTGGGTCAGATGAAGGTTTTGAAGCGCAGCAGAGAGGAAGCAAAGAAGACAGCACTGTACTATCTGGAGAAAGTGGGTATGGCACCTTATATCAATGCCAAACCCCGTCAGATCTCCGGTGGACAGAAGCAGCGTGTTGCCATTGCCCGGGCATTGGCAATGAATCCGGAGATCCTGCTCTTTGACGAGCCTACTTCTGCCTTGGATCCGGAAATGGTGGGCGAGGTACTGGCAGTTATGCAGAGTCTTGCCCAGGAAGGTATGACAATGCTGGTGGTGACTCACGAAATGGCATTTGCCCGGGATGTAAGTAACCGGGTGGTGTATATGAGTGACGGCGTTATCTGCGAACAGGGAAGCCCGGAACAGCTTTTCGGTGATCCTCAAAAGCAGGAAACCAAGGATTTTCTTTCCCGCTTCCGTAATAATTAAATACAAGGAGCCGCAAACCGGGGTGTTCCGGTTTGCGGCTCCTTTGATATGCCCTTTGACTTATTTCATAGAAATGGTAACGGTGTTGGTTTTGGCTGTCTGACCGTATTTATCTGTGACCACGCAGTAGATCTGTCTGCCGTTTCTGGCAGCAGTCATTACTGTTGTATAAGCGTTGGTTTTGAAGGTGGAAGTGCAGGTAAATGTGCTTGTACCCTTGTCTTTATAGTACCACTTGTAGATCAGCCCCTCACCGGAAGCGGTAAAGCTGACAGTCAAGCTCTTACCGTTGGCAACCTTGGTGGATACCGGCTGCTTGGTAATGGCTGCTGCGTTGCAGTAAAGATTGACATATGTTAAATCAACTTCACCAATGGTAATAGCATTTAATTGGGCTTCTGTTCCGGTATAGTAAATCGTTTCCAGAGACCAACCGGCAGCATAATCACCTACAGTAGTGAGGGTAGCGGGAATGGTTGCCGCTGTCAATAACGGCAGCTTCTGCACGGGTGGGCAGTATCAGAAGACAGGCTGCCAACAATACCAGTGCACATACCAATAATGAAGTCTTTTTTATATGGTGTTACCTTCTTTCAACGCTTTTTATGCCCAATAAGTATGGATTGATTTAATTATATCTATCAAAACACATAATTGTCAAGAAGTAATTAAAAAGGGGAGGAAACGCATTGCTGCGCAAAAATAATCCCCCGGAATTCCGGGGGATTATGGGATCGGCTTTAGCGCATATCTTTAAGAATAGATACGAATTCCTCTGCCAGCATTTCTGCGGTACCCCGGATAAAATTCCGGTTATCCCGCTCATAACAGCCGTAATCAAAGGCAGCCTTGGATACGATGTAACTGTGGCTTGCATTGGCGCAGGTGAGAACAAAGGTTGCAGGGAAGGGAGAGTTTTCCCGGACGTACACACCGTTATCACAGAACATTTCATAAGGAGACCAGGTGAAAGCAAAGTCACCGACAGCAATACCGCCGATTTCCACTTCCCTGCTTTCAGGATTTCCTGCTCTGCGGATGATCGCTGCTGCGTGGTAGGGACTGTTTATATTGTATGGCTTTGCCATCAGATCGGTAGCCTTCCGGTCATTGGTCTTTTTCCAGTATTCAAAAACGACCTGTGCATCGGGAACCATATTGTCATCGCTGTGATCGATCTGCAGGGTAACAGGACGGGTCAGTCCCCGGACCTTGCCGACTGCAACAGGTATCATATCCTGCAGTGCGTCCAAAGCACGCTCACCTAACAGTGCACCGTAGGTGTCCATATCGTTGGTAATTGCCTCGTATTTGACCTTGGAACCGGTGCCAAGGTTTCCTGCTGCACCCTGGAAGAAGGCAAACAAATAATCTGTTTTCTTTTCTATATAGTTCCGGAGAGTACCGATGTAGTCAGCGGAAATGCACTTCCTACTGATCTTCATACCCTTGCAGGGGTGTGCCTGCCAGTTCATCAGAAGAATGTCCTGTGCACCTTCCCGGGTGATCTTCAGTATTTGCAGCATAGGATCTGCTTCGGCTTTATGACCTGACCAGTTTCCGTTTTCATCTTTGGTATAGTGCCGGACGAAATTGAGATTCTGAGTGCGGGTGGTACGACCAATACTCATTTGAGCAGGCTTTCTGTCAGCCAAAGCAATGTCCGCAGCAGCCACCAGGCATTGATAGTACATATCATTATAGCGGTCAATGCATGCAAACTTGCTGTTGTTTTGCTCCGGGACACTGTGGGAGTGGGTGCAGGAAATTACGACCTGCTCCTGGGGAATGTTGTACTTTTCAGAAACTTCCTGCTGCAGGCGCCGGGTAATTTTGGACTGACAGAGCAGAAGGTCAGAGGTGTACATCAGTGCAGTGCTGCCTTCTTCATCGGTGAAGGCAATGCAGGTGGTATAGAGATTATCGTGGACATAGGAGGGCATTCGGGCGTGACCGTTTCCCAAACCACCCAGGGGAACGGATTCCTTAGGTGTAATGTCTACTCTGCCGAAGCCTACCAATAGAGTGTTTTCGGCCATTTTGATTCTCCTTAATTGGATCTGACTACTTTGCCGTTATGGATAACGGTGGAAATGTTCATTTTGTGGTCGGTGATGACAAGGTCAGCCCGGAGACCTACCCGGATCTCACCACGGTCATTAAGACCTACCACCCGGGCGGGGTTATAGGAAGCGGTCTTAAAAGCGTCAACGATGGAAGCACCGGTGTGCTTCATATAGTTGCGGCAGGCAATATTTAAGTACAGCTTGGAACCGGAAATGTCAATGCCGCCGTTTTCCATCAGAGAGAAGTTCAGATCCGTTACGTGCTCAAATCCGGGAGGATTCATTGCCGGGTGGACGGTCTGATCGGAGATGAGAATAATCTTGTCGTCGGTCTTGATTTTCCGGATCAGCCGCTGCATATAGGGATCTACATGAATGCCGCAGCTATCGGAGATCAGCTCTGCATAAATAGCACTGTTGCTGTTGACGGCTTCGTCCACACAGACACCACGGCACTCGGGATACTTGGGCAGATCACCGGTGGCATTGGTGTGGTGGGTGCCGATGCACAGACCGTAGGGGATCAGCTTTATAATTTCATCGGGAGCTGCGGAAGAGTGACCTACAGTAAACTTCACATCGGGATTTGCCTTCTTGCAATCCTGGACAAACTGCTCGATACCCTTGCGCTCAGGACCCAGAGCCCAGACACGGACCAGGTCTTTACCGGCTTCAATGATGGGCATATAGTCCTCAGGGAGAATGTCACCGGTCCAGGGATTCAAATGCCGGTTGGAGCCGAAGAGGGGGTTGATGTAGGGACCTTCCATATAAATACCGGCAATATTAATGCCGTCTTCTGTTCCCATAACACCGCGGATCCGGTCAATATATTCCAAATACTGAGGGACGGTAGCGGTGTAGCCCAAAGTGGCGAGTACGGAGGTGGTGCCCATTGACAGGTGCCCCTTAGCGGCTTTGGCGGGGTCATACTGGAAGCGGATACCGTCACCGGCGTGGGAGTGAATATCCACAAAACCAGGACCGACGTACTGCCCTTTGGCATCAATGATCTGGCAGCCTTCCGGTACGGAAGTAGTGCGCATTTCACCGAAGCCGGTAATTTTACCGTCCTCGATAAACAGAACCGCTTCGGGGATCAGATGATCCTTCATAACCAGTTCTGCATTGATAATTGCAATCATAGTATTTTTCCTTCTGAAAATGTATTAGAATTCCCGGACAACTTTGCCGTTTACGATAACGGTTTTGATATTCATCTTATGGTCAGTGATCACCAGGTCAGCTCTCAGACCTTCCCGGATCTCGCCACGGTCGGTAAGACCTACGACTTTTGCCGGATTGTAGGAGCCAACCTTGAAAGCTTCCACAATAGAAGCACCGGTGTGCTTCATCCAGTTGCGGCAGGCAGCGTTCAATGTCAGCTTGGAGCCGGAGATGTCGATGCCGCCGGACTGTCTGAAGGTGAAGTTCAGGTCCGTTACGTGCTCAAGACCGGGAACGTCCATAGGCTTATGGACAGTCTGGTCGGAGATCAGAATGATCCGGTCCGGTCCCTTGATCTTGCGGACCAGGCGCTGCATATAGGGATCTACATGGATGCCGTAGCAATCGGAAATGATCTCTGCATAGATCTCACTGTTGTAGTTGACACACTCATCCACACAGACACCGCGGCATTCGGGATAGTTGACGATGGTGCCGGTGGCATTGGTGTGGTGGGTGCCGATGCACAGACCGTAGGGCATCAGTGCCTCAATCTGCTGAGGTGTGGCTTCACTGTGGGTAACGGCGAATCGGACATTGGGATTGGCAGCGTGGGCAGCCTTTACAAAGTTTTCAATACCTTCACGCTCCGGTGCCGTGCCCCATACCCGGATGATATCTGCGCCCGCCTCCAGCAGCGGCTCGTAATGCTCCGGAATGGGCTCCAGAAGCTTGGGCTGCTCAACACCCTTCATATTGTTCATAGAACCGAAGCCAGGGTTGATGTAAGGACCTTCCATATAGATGCCGGCAATGGTGGCACCTTCGGGGGTTGCCATT
Source organism: Faecousia sp. (assembly GCA_045540795.1). Taxonomy (GTDB): domain Bacteria; phylum Bacillota; class Clostridia; order Oscillospirales; family Oscillospiraceae; genus Faecousia. Next base: position 13,500 of record JAZQHW010000210.1, read on the forward strand.
GCCTTACGGATGCGGTCAATCGCTTCCAGGTAAACGGGGAGTGTGCTGCGGGTACTGGGGGTTGCCAGGATAGAAGTGGTGCCGTGGTCCAGATGCTCCTGGGTGGCAGTTGCCGGGTCAGCCATAAACCCGACACCTGTGCCGGAATGGCAGTGGATATCCACCAGACCAGGACCTACATAAAGACCCTTTGCGTCAATGATCTGGCAGCCTTCAGGTACGGGAGTAGTGCGCATTTCACCGTAACCTGTAATTTTGCCGTCCTCAACAAACAGGACAGCCTCGGGGATCAGATGATCCTTCATAACCAGTTCTGCATTGATAATTGCTAACATCGAAAAACCCTCCATTTTTTATTTTTCTTCATAGTAACACTTTTTCCCTTTTGTTGCAATCAAAATCTTGGCTTCTTTTTTTGAAATCCTGTTATTAAAGAAAAAATGCAAAGCGTACTGCCGACGCTTTGCATTTTGGAATTATCTCTGGATACGGCCGGAGCCATCACCGCCAGCCAGCTTTTCCACTTCAGCAACAGTAACCATATTGTAGTCACCTTCGATGGAGTGCTTCAGTGCGGAGGCTGCCACAGCAAACTCTACCGCTGCC
>JAZQHW010000211.1:0-14642 GCA_045540795.1 Faecousia sp.
ATAGTCCATGCGCAGCATACCCTGATCGCCTCTGGTATAGGCACCCTGTACCATGCCGGCGTAGCCGGAGGAGGCAATGTTGGCACTGATTTCCAGAGAGGAGTCCAGCACTGTGGTAACGGAGGCCCAGTTGGAGCCCACGGAGGTGACAATGCCCACCACCTGGCCCTGGGCGGTGATGGCTACCATATCCTTGGCAATGCCGGCGGCGGTGCCTTTGTTGATGATAAAGGAACTGGTCCAGTCGTTGGAGTCCCAGGTGATGATGTAGGCGGAGACCAGCTCGAAATCCTCCCGTTCTTCCTTCAGGCCGGCCAGATCTTTCAGTCTTTGGTTTTCTCTCTGGAGGGCATCGGCGGTTCGGGCATCGTTTTCCATTTCCGCAATCCGGTCCTTCAGGGCCTGATTTTCCGCCACAAGGGCATCATAGCGGAAGAAATAGCCATAGAGCTTTTCCGCCTGTCCCACAAGACCCTCCACGCCGGAGCGCAGGGGGGACATAATGCCGTTGGCCACCCGCTGGGGGAAGGAGTCCCCCTGTCCAAAGGAGCTGAGCAGAGCCAGAGCCACGGTCAGAATCACCGTCAGCACCAGCACCACCCGGACTTTGGTATTGATCCGTTTTCGTTTCACACGCTCACACTCCCAGAATTTGGACTCCAAACTGCCGCAGACACAGGGTCAGAGCGCAGATGGGAAGCCCCATAACGTTGTAATAATCTCCCTCCAGCCGGGACACAAAGAGGCCGGCCTTGCCCTGAATGCCGTAGGCACCGGCTTTGTCCATAGGCTCACCGGTGGCAATATAGTCCCGAATCTCTTGGTCCGTTAAGAGGCGGAATGTGATATCCGTCACCTCAGTGCAGGTAACACGCTTATTCCCCTGCATCACCGTCATACCGGTCATTACCTGATGGGTCTTTCCGGAGAGCAATCGCAGCATTCTGTAAGCGTCCTCCGGATCCCGGGGTTTTCCCAGAATCTGTCCGTCACAGACCACCACCGTATCCGCAGCTATCACCAAAGCATCCGGCTGCGCCGCCACCGCCTCCGCCTTTAAGTGGCTGACCCTTGCCACCTCATCATAAGGCAGCTTATTTTCATCCATTGTTTCATCGATATCCGCAACCGCCACCGTAAAGGGCATCCGGAACAATTCCATAAGCTCCCTGCGCCGGGGGGATGCGGAGGCAAGAACGATCTTCATAAATAAAAGCTTCCTTTTAATCCAAACCCCGGAGGTACAAGCCTCTTGTGCAGGCACCGGGATCAAAGGGCACCGGCTCCACACAGGCAGCCAGCGTCCTGTCCACTTCTTTGGGGTTTTCCGTAGTAAAGTACAGGCGTGTCGCCCACAGTCCCAAATGGGACAGGTCCGCCTGGCGGTCCAGCCAGTTAAGCTTTTTGCCGTTGAGCAGAACGCTGCGGCAGGTGCCGCCGTCCTTGATCACCGGGAACTCTGCTCCGGTCTTGTCAATAAGCTTCACCCCGGACTGGTGACAGGTACACTGTCCGGTGCGACCCTTGATGAGGCAATTTTCCGTAATCATCAAAGGCAGTCTGCCGTAAATCAGCATTTCACAGGGAACAGCCTTACTCAGATCCCGGATCTGGGGCAAGGTCATTTCAAAGCTCACCGTAGCAGAAGTCAGCTCCAGATCTCTGGCAGCTTCCATCGCAACGGAATTGAACAGATTCAATCCGAAATCACCCCGGACCTCCATACCTGCCTCCCGGGCAGGCTTTACAAGGCCTAAATTGCCCACCAGCACCTGCTTTACACCGATCCGCTGTGCCCGCGCCATCTGCTGCATAAGCTGCGGCAGCTCCGGATCCGGTACGATCCGGGGCAAAACTGCACAAAGACTGGTTCTCCGGGCAACCTCACCGAAGAATTCCGGATCCTGGTTGATCAGATGGATAGGGGCATACAACACTACCGGTGCCATTTTCAAAAGTCTGCCGGTGATCTGCTCCCTGGCAGTAACCTGCACCGTCAGCAGAGGATGCCGCCGGCTTCCCGGCATACGAGAAGGCAGCCGGGGACGGGCAAGAAGCTTATTCTCCCGTCTTGCCCGCCGGGCGGTGAGCATATTCAGCGCATCCCGGCGCAAGCCGTTAATGGCAGCTGCGGAAAGGGTAACTCCGGACGCCACCTCTGCCTGCACCCGGGCGCAGTAATAGGGTGTACCACCGGTTTTGGACAGTCGGGTTTCCAGCTCCTCCCTGGTCAGTTCTGTCATCCGTGCCTGCTCCGGTGCAGGACCTTCCAAAGTGCAGCTTCTGCCCTCCGGATCTGTCACCGTAAGCCGGGAACGATTCGCCGTTACCTCTGCCCGGAATGTAATGGGCACCAGGGGATTTTCCTTCCCCTCATAGGTCTGACGCATTTGCTTATAAAACCGCTGATCGTCTTCTTTTTCCTTCCGGGTACCGAACATTTCCTGTCCGGTATGTCCGGTATAGTACCCGTCGGTAAAGCCCTGGCGGTTAAAGGCAGTAAAGAGGGTTTGGAGCATTTGTTCCGTTACTGTGCCGGTGTCCAGCGCCTGGCGGTAAACACCGGTGACTGCAGCCACATACTCCGGCCGCTTCATCCGTCCCTCCAGCTTCAGGCAGACAACACCCATACTCTCCAGTTCCTTCAAATACCGGATCATACAGTTGTCCTTCAAACTCAAAGGATACCGATCCTGCCAGCGTCCGTAGCCATAGCTTTGGCGGCAGGGCTGAGCACAGCGTCCCCGGTTGCCGGAGCGTCCGCCAATGGCGGCAGACAGGTAGCACTGACCGGAGTAGCTCATACACAACGCTCCATGGGCAAAGACTTCGATCTCAATGGGTGAGTTTTGGCAAATATACCGGATCTGCGCCATAGAAAGCTCCCGGCTGAGAACCACCCGGGTCAAGCCCCAGGCAGCACACATCAGCACACCGGGGAGAGAATGCACGGTCATTTGGGTAGAGCCATGAATGGGAATGTGGGGCGCGATCTGCTTGCACAGGCGCACAACACCCAGATCCTGTACGATAAAGGCATCCACACCGCACTGGGCAGCGTGACGGATCAGTCCCGTCACCTCCTGCAATTCCCGGTCAGATACCAGAGTATTTACAGTCAAATGTACCGCAACGCCCCGGATATGGCAGTACTTTACCGCCTCTTCCAGAGCCTGGGGTGTGAAATTTTTTGCACCCTGTCGGGCATTGTGGGCACCGCAGCCCAAATACACCGCATTGGCACCGTTTTGAACTGCCGCCTGGAGGGCTTCCACCGAACCGGCAGGTGCTAAAAGCTCCATCATAGACATATCTCTCCAGCATAGTTATATTTTGATCCATTATAACACAATGCTCTCCGAACTTCTACCCCTACAAAAAATTTTTACAATAAATTTAACAGGCGAACGCACCCTGCCCTCACCTGTTCCACCAAAGCCGGTGGCAGGAGTAAGCTGCGTTCGCCTGTATATCTATATTCCGTGTTTATTATACGTCATATTCCAGCAGATCATCCAAAGTTTCCCGGCGGACACCCAGTGTTACACCTTCTTTATCCACCAACAGGATCGGCGGACGGGGCACCCGGTTATAATTGGAAGCCATGGAATAATTGTATGCGCCGGTGGTAAGCACCGCCAGCAGATCTCCCCGTTCCAGAGGCGGCAGAGCTACATTTTCCTGGATCAAGTCACCGCTTTCGCAGCAGCAGCCTGCCACGGTGTACAGCCGGTCTGCCGGCTCTCCCATACGGCTGGCAGAAAGCACGGTATAGGCAGACTGATACAGAGTATAACGGGGATTGTCCGTCATACCTCCATCAATAGCGACATAGTTCTTAAAGCCGGGGATCTCCTTTTTACTTTGCACAGTGTACAAAGTAATGCCCGCATCTGCCACAATGCTCCGTCCCGGTTCCATCAAAATTGCCGGGGGTGTCAGCGCCAGGCGGTCACACACCTCTGTCACCAATGTGCCGATCTTTTGAATATTGGCACGGTAGTCAATAACAGGATCTTCTGCCGTATAAGGAACACCCATACCGCCGCCCAGATTCACGATCCGGGGACTGTAGCCGTGAGCATCCCGGATCTTTCCGGCAAATTCCAGCATCAGCACCGCCGCGTCGCAGAAGGGCTCCGGCTCGAAAATCTGCGAACCGATATGGCAATGGAAGCCCTCCAAAGAAATATGCTTCTTTTCCAGTGCCCGGCAGACCAGCTCCTCCGCCTGTCCGGTGGCAATGGCAGCGCCAAATTTAGAATCCACCCGTCCGGTATTGATCTTCTCATGGGTGTGAGGATCGATGCCCGGGGACAGCCGCAGCAGCAGCTTCTGACAAATTCCGTGACCGGCAGCTTCCCGGTCAATGGCATCCAGCTCCTCGGCATTGTCGCAGATAAAATAGCCGATTTTCTGCTCCATTGCGTAGCGAATGGTACCGTCGGTTTTGCTGTTGCCGTGGAAGAAGGCATTTTCCATAGGGAAGCCTGCCTTGGCGGCAGTATGCAATTCTCCTACAGACACCACATCCACGCCCATTTCCTCCGCCGCCATAATCCGGTAGATCCCCTTGAAGCTCAAGGATTTACTGGCAAACAAGGGGCGGGAGCCGGCAGGCAGGAACTCTGCCATTGCCTGACGGTACAATCGGCAGCGGCTGCGGATCCGGTCCGTATCCAGCACCATAAGGGGTGTACCGTACTCCGCTGCCAGCCGGGTGGTATCCTGCCCGGCAAACAACAGGTGTCCCTGGGGACTTACCTGTAGATTATCATATAGCATTGTACTCTCTTCTCTCCTTACAACATATGGGCGATCAGCTCTTCCCGGCTCTGATAGCAAAGATCCACCGGGGGTACATCAAACAATGTCTTGCAGCCGGTCTCACCCCGGTCTGCCATCCGCTTCACTGCCCGGGCACAAGCTACCAACACACTGGATGTAAACTGGGGATTGGAATCCAACATCAATGTATATTCAATGGTCTGCTTGTTTTCCTCGTTCCAGCCGGTAACACCGCTGCGGATCACGTGACCGCCGTGAGGCAGTCCTTTATGCTCTGTTTCCAAAACGGAAATATCCACAAATTCCACGGTGGTATCATAGTCGGCAAAATAGCCGGGCATCGTTTTAATAGCATTTTCAATAGCAGCTTTATCCGCACCCGGCTCCACTGCCACATAGCAATAGCGGGTGTGTTTCTGCCGGGTGGTCAGCTCCGGTGCTTCTCCACTGCGTACCCGGGAAAGGGCATCCTCCACCGGGATGGTATACTGCCGGGCATCCACCACACCGGGGATCCGCCGCACCGCGTCGGAATGGCCCTGGCTGACACCCTTACCCCAGAAGGTATAATCCTTGCCCTGGGGCAGCACTGCCGTAGCATACAAGCGGTTCACAGAGAACAGACCCGGATCCCAGCCGGCACTGATCAATGCCACCTTGCCCCCGGCTTTTGCCGCCGCATCCACCGCCTGGTAATGGGCAGGAATACAGCTGTGATTGTCATAGCTGTCCACCACACAGAAATCCCGTGCCAGAGATGGAGTCATCTCCGGTAGATCTGTAGCACTGCCGCCGCAAAGAAGCAATACATCCAGTTTACCCTTCCACTGTGCCAAATCTGCCGTTGAGATTACCGGCACATTGGGTGTACGGATCTGCAGCTTTTCCGGGTCCCGGCGGGTAAATACCGCTGCCAGGGTCATATCCGGATTCTGCCGGATGGCGCACTCTGCGCCTTTGGCAAGATTTCCATAGCCTACGATTCCGATTCTGATCATTGCTGTTTCCTCACTTTACCATATCATCCATAGTGTACAGTCCGGGCGCCTGCTCTGTCAAAAATCCCGCAGCCGTCAGAGCGCCCTCAGCAAACAATGCCCGGTCCTGGGCTTCGTGCTTCAGGGTAATGATCTGGGTGCCGGTATTGACGATCACTTCGTGGATACCCACGGTGTTTCCCATTCGCAGAGAATGGATACCGATCTCTTCCTTTTTCCGCTTGCCGTTTTCGTGACGGCCTATCAAAAAGCGGCTTTTGGGACGGGCAGACTGCACTGCCCTGGCAAGCATCAAAGCCGTACCGCTGGGTACATCCAGCTTTTGATTGTGATGGCTCTCCACGATCTCAATATCCGCATCCGGGAACATTACCGCAGTCTGCTTTGCCAAACGGGTCAGCAGCGCAATACCCACAGACATATTGCCGGAATGGAACACCGGCACCTTCTGTGCCGCCTGTTGGATCCGTGCCAGCTCCTGCTCTGTATGACCGGTGGTACACACCACCACAGCGCAGCCCTTGCTTTCGGCATAGTCCATCAAAGCATCTGTTCCTGCGTGATTGGAAAAATCGATAATGCTGTCCGGTGTTTCCGGGCAATCTGCCAAGGTCTGTACGATTCCCGGCTCCTGTACAAAGGGATCTACTGCTCCCACCACAGTAATATCCGGACTGTCTTTCACCATAGAAAGGATGGCTTTTCCCATCCGTCCGCCGGCACCGTTGATAATGATCTTCATATTTCTCTCTCCTTGCCGGGATCAGAACTTGACCCCTGCATCCTTCATACATTGCAGCAGAACTTCCCGATGCTCCGGCTCCATGTTGGTCAGGGGCAGCCGCAGATAATCCTCACAGAAGCCCATAGCCGCCATTGCCGCCTTGACAGGAATGGGGTTGACCTCGCAGAACAGAGCATTCACCAGGGGCAGATACTTTGCCTGCAGCTTCATAGCTTCAGGATAATTACCCTCCATACACAGCTTGCACAATTGAGAAGTTTCTTGGGGAAGCACATTGGAAAGCACAGAAATAACACCCTTGCCGCCGCAAGCCATAATAGGCACGATCTGATCATCGTTGCCGGAATAGATATCCAGCTTGTCCCCCACCAAAGCAGCAGTCTCCACGATCTTGGAGATGTTGCCGTTGGCTTCCTTAATGGCGCAGATCATAGGATGCTCCGCCAGCTTGGCGTAGGTGGCAGGCTCCACATTCACACCGGTACGGGAAGGTACATTGTAAATAATGATCGGCTTGGTGGCTGCGTCTGCAATGGCAGTATAGGATTGGATCAAGCCCTTTTGGGTTGTCTTGTTATAATAAGGTGTTACCACCAGCAGTGCGTCATAGCCGATCTGGCAGGCATACTTGGTCAGCTCAATGGCATAGGCGGTATCGTTAGAACCGGTACCGGCGATCATCGGTACCCGACCGGCAGCGGTATCCAAAGCGAACTGCAAAACCTCCCGGTGCTCTGCGTCAGACAGGGTGGAACCCTCACCGGTGGTGCCGCAGACCACCAAAGCATCAATACCGGATTCGATCTGCCAGTTGATCAGCCGCTTAAAAGCTGCATAATCCACACCTTTTTCCGTCAACGGGGTAATAATGGCAGAAGCTGCACCTGTAAAAATGGTATTCTTTCTCATAAAAAACTCCTTCCTCCGGGTGTCCCGGACAAACAAAAAATAGCCGATGCAAGCATCAGCTATCAAAACCCAACAACCGGACCTGACAACAGGACCGTTTTGATGAATAATGACAGCACTCCGCATAGCACATCGCATATACGACAGTCAGCCCGGTATTTCCGACCTGCCCAGGAAGCCTTTCGCCTCAACTTCCTTCGGCGACGATCCCTTTCCCACACCGTCCCAGCCTTGCGAGAGCCACCTGACGGGGGTACTGATGATGCGACGCGCCTCTATCACGATGCTAGTGTATCACAGTAAAATACATCTGTCAATTAAAAAATGCCCGGAAGCCTCCGGGCATTGCTTTTACACGATAACTTTCTTTTTATTTATGGCTCTCACGGCAAAATAGATGCCGTAGATCACAAGGCAAGTGCCAAATACAGAAAGCACCACCATCACCGGCATGATCTCATCAGACAGGAAGGGGAAAATACTGGTCTCAATAAAAAACCAGTTATACCCCCGGTCATAAACCCCATTACCAAAGGCTGCCCACACAAGGATCATTAAGATGCCCACAAATTCCTTCCATATCTTCCGGATATCATAGACTACATCCCCATACGCCAGCTGCAGAACGCCCCAGCAAAACAGAAAACCGTGGTACATAAAGGTTTGAAAAATAACATAGCTAAAGGGTGGCTGACCGCCCAATGCTGTGCCGGGATAGCACATCCACATCAAGCTGGAAGCAATGGAAAGGGTGACCACCGGCTGCCGGATCTTGCTGAATTTGGGATTAAACTGAACAAACGGCACCAAAACCGCCATGATCGTGCAAATATTAAAGGGCAGCTTATAAGCACTGATCCCGTCATAGCTGTCAGACAGGGGCATAATGAAAAAGTCAGCAATATAAAGTCCCACTGTCAGATATGCCATAATCACCTGCAATCGTTTTTTCTGCCGGGGATATTTGCGCCCCAACAGGGACAATGCCAAAGTACCGCCAAAAACAATAAATAAGTAAAGAAAGTGCCAACCGTCAAAAAGTCCGATGGACAAATCGGAATTATTCTGGCTGAACAGCCACGCAAAAAATTCTTTCATAATTTTCTCTCTGCCATTTCCGGGAAAGCTCCCTGTAATTACCGCTATCTTACCACAGCACCAGCCTTTTGTGCTTTAAGGTTTCCTTAAAATTGGTCCCCGATAATAAAGGAACGAATCTGCTGTTGCAATTTCATTGACATACAATTGGTGAAATGATATCTTAAAAAGGGTGGTTAAATGAAACACAGAAATAATAACAATGTGACAAGAAACCCTTCCCCTTGTCGCATGATCTTTACTTTTTTAATTGTTATTAGTATCTTTTGTGGTTGTGGAAGGAATCATTATGAATTGGGCCACACTATAAAGGATGTGGAAACACTCGATATTATTTACATATCCCCGTATGAAGCTGCTTCTATAGAAGATCTCACCCAAGCCGAACCTGTTGCAACTATTCCCGATAATGAAATTTCTTTATTTCTTGATGAACTGCTGAGAATACCGTGTCATTCCCAATTTATGGATCCTATACAAGGGATCTCAAACTATACAGTTCGAATCCACTATCAAAATGGGTCTATGGAATGGATTTGCGCCTTATCCGGACGATATTATATAAATGGGAAAACCATATGGAAACATTTGATTTTTGAAGAGGAAGCCTTTGATGCCTTAATTGAAGGAGTAATCGGATAGTTCCCAGGACAGGGGACGGGAAAGTGATATAAAAATCACTACTTGACAATTCCCTGAAAGGTGGCATATAATAACAAAAACCTTCGAGGAAGAGAAGTAAGCCTTTCCCCTTTCCGCCAAGCAAGCTATGGTTGATGGGAGCATAGCCGGAAAACAAGGTCGAATGGACTTCCGAGGGCAATCGGAACGGGATCATTCCCCAGTATGTGCGCCGGAGCAGACCCTCCGTTATCAATCGTCAGCGTATAAACTGTACGCGTTAAGTGGACGCAGATCGCGTCAAGCCGGGTGGCACCGCAGGAATTTCTTCCTGTCCCAGCAAATTTGCTAGGGACAGGATTTTTTCTTTGTCCCAAGAAAGGAAAGGAGAACCCATTATGTCTGAACAGAAAATCCCTTACAAAATCTATTTAAGTGAAGAAGAGCTGCCGAAAGCCTGGTATAACCTCCGGGCAGATATGAAAAACAAGCCGGCACCTCTGCTCCATCCCGAAACCCACAAGCCTATGACCGCTGAGGAACTGGGCGCTGTGTTCTGCCAGGAGCTGGTGCGCCAAGAGCTGGACGACACCACTGCCTACTTCCCGATCCCCAACGAGATCCGGGATTTCTACAAAATGTACCGTCCCGCACCCCTGATCCGGGCATACTGTCTGGAGCAGAAGCTGGGCACTCCCGCCAAGATCTATTATAAATTTGAAGGCAATAACACCTCCGGCTCCCACAAATTAAACTCTGCCATTGCCCAGGCATTTTATGCCAAGGAGCAGGGTCTTACCGGTGTCACCACGGAAACCGGTGCCGGTCAGTGGGGTACGGCACTGTCTATGGCTTGCTCCTACTTTGGTCTGGACTGCAAGGTGTTTATGGTGAAGTGCTCCTATGAGCAGAAGCCTTTCCGTCGGGAAGTGATGCGCACCTACGGTGCTGCCGTCACCCCCTCTCCCTCTATGGACACTGCCGTGGGCAGAAAGATCCTGGAAGCCCATCCCGGTACTTCCGGCAGCCTTGGCTGCGCCATTTCCGAAGCTGTGGAAGTGGCAGGCAACACCCCCGGCTACCGCTATGTTCTGGGCAGCGTGATGAATCAGGTTATGCTCCACCAGAGTATTATCGGTCTGGAAACCAAAACCGCACTGGATAAATATGGCGAGAAAGCAGATATCATCATCGGCTGCGCCGGCGGCGGCAGTAACCTGGGTGGACTGATCGCACCCTTTATGGGCGAAAAGCTTCGGGGCGAGGCGGACTACCGGATCATTGCCGTTGAGCCCTCCTCCTGTCCCAGCCTGACCCGGGGTAAATATGTCTATGACTACTGCGACACCGGTATGGTCTGCCCTCTGCAGAAAATGTATACACTGGGCTCCGGCTTCATCCCCGCACCCAACCACGCAGGCGGCTTACGGTACCACGGTATGAGCTCCACCCTGTCCCAGCTGTATGATGACGGACTGATGGAAGCAGTCACCGTTCCCCAGACGGCAGTCTTTGAAGCAGCGGAATACTTCGCCCGGATCGAGGGTATCCTCCCGGCACCGGAAAGCTCCCACGCCATCAAGATTGCCATTGACGAAGCAATGAAGTGCAAGGAAACCGGCGAAGCCAAAACCATCGTCTTCGGTCTTACCGGCACCGGCTACTTTGATATGTACGCTTACGAGAAATTCCACAACGGTGTCATGGAGGATTATACCCCCTCCGATGAGGAACTGGCTGCCAGCTTCAAAAACTTCCCCAAAATCTGATAAAGCCATAAATTGTGCACTTTAGCTGTTTAGTCAGTTAAAGTGCACTTCTTTTTATGCATTGTACCAAAAGTGTAATTTACCTCTTTACAACTTTAGTTTGATGAAGTATAATACGCCCATCAATAACATCCCCACCGGGGATCACAGAAAGGAAAATACCATTATGAAAAAGTTAATCGCACTGCTTTTGGCAGCTATGATGATCGTTACCTGCTTCGCCGCCTGCGGTCAAAAGAACCCCACCGCTGACGAAGCCGGCACCAACGCTGCTACCAACGCTCCTGCCGGTGAGACCACCGAGGGCACTGAGGAAGTAGAAGCCACTGAGGAAAACACCGAAGCCGGTGAAGCTTCCGACCTGGCATATGTCCAGTCCAACGGCAAGATCATCGTGGGTATCACCGAGTATGAGCCTATGGACTACAAGGACGAGAACGGCGAATGGACCGGTTTTGACGCAGAGCTGGCAAGAGAGTTTGCTGCTTCTATGAACATTGAGTGTGAATTCTTTGTTCTGGCTGACTGGGGCAAGAAGTTCTTCGAGCTGGATGCCAAGAACATTGACTGTGTCTGGAACGGTATGACCATCACTGAAGAGGCTCTGGCAAACGCTGCAGTTTCCAACCCCTACGTCATCAACGCACAGGTTGTTGTTATGAAGGCTGACCAGGTTGCACAGTATGCGGATGCTGAGAGTATGAAGGATCTGACCTTCGCCGTCGAGGAAGGCTCCGCAGGTCAGTCCGTTGCCACCGAGGCAGGTCTTACCACCATTTCCAAGCAGGATCAGGCAGGCGCTCTGATGGAAGTTGCTGCCGGCACCGCTGACGCTTGCGTCATCGACATCACTATGGCTAAGGCTATGACCGGCGAAGGCACCGACTACGCTGACCTGGGCATCGGCATCAGCCTCTCCAGCGAAGAGTACGGCGTTGCATTCCGCAAGGGTTCCGATATGGCTGAGAAGTTCAATCAGTTCCTGACTGACTGCAAGGCAGACGGTTCTCTGCAGACTCTGGCTGAGAAGTATCAGCTGACCCTGGCAGAGTAATTCCAAACGAACCACAGGGGAGGATCTTCCTCCCCTGTTCATTTTGAGGTACCGATTATGTTTATACCTGTTACGTTGCAGCTGCTGGAAGGCTTTTGGGAATCTCTGAAGGTTTTCTCCATGACGCTGCTGTTTTCTATCCCTCTGGGTCTGATCATTTGCTTCGGCTCTATGAGCAAATGGGCACCTCTGGAGATCCTCCGGGGCACCCGTTTGGGTTTTCTGGCTGCCTGGCGACCCATTCAATGGCTTTGCCGGGGTCTTGTCTGGATCATCCGGGGCACGCCGCTGATGCTGCAGCTGATCATTATTTTCTACGGACCGGGACTGATCTTCGGTATGAAAGCACTCCCCCGGTTTACCGCCACCATCGTTGCCTTTGCCTTAAACTATGCCTGCTACTTCTCGGAGATCTACCGGGGCGGCATTGAGTCCATTGCAAAGGGGCAGTATGAAGCCGGTCAGGTCCTGGGTATGACCAAAGGGCAGATCTTCTTCAAGGTGGTGCTCCTGCAGGTGATCAAGCGGATCCTTGCCCCTATGAGCAACGAGATCATCACCCTGGTAAAGGACACCTCCCTTGCCCGGGTCATCTCCATTTACGAGATCATTTGGGCAGGCGAATCCTTTATCAAAAAGGGTCTGATCTGGCCCCTGTTCTACACCGGCGTATTCTATCTTGTCTTCAACGGACTTTTGACCATTCTTTTTGCCCGTTTGGAGAAAAAACTTGACTATTTCAGAGGTTGAGCCATGGCAGTATTGGAAGTTAAAAATATTCAAAAATCCTTCGGCAAGACCCGTGTGCTGAAGAATGTCAGCTTCAGTCTGGAAAAAGGACAGGTGCTGGCGATCATCGGCTCCTCCGGCAGCGGCAAAACCACCTTGCTGCGTTGTCTGAACTTTTTGGAAACACCGGATGCCGGTGAGATCCTGGTAAACGGCAAATCGTTGCTGAAAGCCGGAGATCAAAAGCTGACGGAGCAGCAGATCCGGGAAAACCGCCTGCATTTCGGCTTGGTCTTTCAGAATTTCAATCTGTTCCCCCAGTATAATGTCTTAAAAAATGTAATGCTGGCACCTACGCTGCTGAAAAAGGACACTCCTCAGGCTTTGGAAGCCAAAGCACGGCAGCTGCTGGATCAGGTGGGTCTTTCCGACAAGCTGGAAAACTACCCCTATCAGCTTTCCGGCGGTCAGCAGCAGCGGGTGGCAATTGCCCGCGCTCTGGCACTGCAGCCGGAAGTTTTGTGCTTTGACGAACCCACCTCCGCATTGGATCCGGAGCTGACCGGTGAAGTTTTGCGGGTCATCCGGGGACTGAAAAGCGCTGACAGCACCATGATCGTGGTGACCCACGAGATGGAGTTTGCCCGCAGCGTTGCAGACGTAGTGATCTATATGGCAGACGGTGTCATTGAAGAAATGGGCACTCCGGAGCAGGTTTTCGGCAATCCCCAAAGTGAAAAGACCAAAGCCTTCCTCCACGGCGCTCAAGAGAGCTTTTAACTGGGAGGCATTGGAAAATGGATCACAAAGACGAAAAGCTTTCCGCTCTGTTTGATCTGATCCTCTCCCTGAACACCAAAGAGGACTGCCGGGCACTGTTTGAAGATCTGTGCACCCGGAAAGAGCTGGAAAAAATGGCAGAGCGTGTCCACGCAGCCAAGCTGTTAATGGCAGGTAACACCTACTCTCAGGTGATGGCGCAGACAGATATCTCTTCTGCCACCTTAAGCCGCATCTCCCAATGTGTCCAATACGGCAAAGGCTACTCAAAGCTGCTAAAATAAGAAACTGCGGTATGTCATTTTCAGACATACCGCAATTTTAATATTCACTATTATTTTGTGCCGAAGATCCGGTCACCGGCATCGCCAAGACCGGGAACGATATATGCGTGATCGTTCAGGCAATCATCCACTGCAGCCAGATACATATCCACATCCGGATGGGCTTCCTGCACTGCCTTCACACCCTCGGGGCAGCCGATAACATTCATCATAATGATATTTTTACAGCCGTGCTGTTTCAAGAAATCGATTGCCGCAACAGCACTGCCGCCGGTAGCCAGCATAGGATCCACCACGAACACCTGCCGATTTTCAATATCCTCCGGCAGCTTGCAGTAATATTCCACAGGCAGATGGGTCTCCGGATCCCGATACAAACCGATATGACCGATCTTTGCTGAGGGGATCAGTTCCACCATAGCATCCACCATACCCAAGCCGGCACGGAGAATCGGAATGATCGCCAGCTTTTTGCCTGCCAGTCTGCGGCACTTTGCCACAGCCAAAGGTGTCTGCACCTCCACCTCTTTGGTGGGCAGATTCCGGGTAGCTTCATAGCACATCAGACCGGAGATCTCCGAGATCAGTTCCCGGAATTCCTTCACGCTGGTATTCTTGTTCCGCAGGATCGCCAGCTTATGCTGGATCAGAGGATGGTCCAAAACGTGTACGTTGCTCATAAGTATATCTCCTTTTTTACAGATTTTTCTCTGTTTTTTCTTTTTCCAGCCGTTCCCGTTCTGCCTGGGACAGGCGCAAATAATTAGGCTGCAGGGCAGACCCGTCACCGGGCTCTCCCGCCCGGATCCTTTCCCAGGCTGCCAAAGCCACGCCTGCCGCCCGCTGATGCATCCGGTGCTCCGGGGG
>JAZQHW010000212.1:0-17122 GCA_045540795.1 Faecousia sp.
GCTTTGGCGGTGATGCAGAAAAGCTGCCAAAGATGCTTGCTAAAGAAAGAATCTGTACCCCCAGCGAATATTTCGCAGCCCGTGGTTGGTCTGCCCAAGGTATTCCCCCTGAACTATAAATCACTTAAGATGAATCCCCACCATTTTGGGTGTGCTGCTGTTCTGCCTGGTGAAGAAGGAAAAAGCAGGCAGCCAGGTGAACGCTATGATGTTCTCCACCGGCATCGCACCGCTGATCTCCGATCTTCTGTTCCGTTACCCCGGTACAGAGTACATCGGCTTCAATCCTTTGGGAATAGGTTTGGCTCTGTTTATCGGCTTGGTCATCGGCTTCTTCCTGCCTGCCGGTTTGGGTCACGCACCCAATATTCACAAGGGCTATAACCATTATTCTGCCGCCGTTCCTATCGGCTTCACTGCATTCTTCCTGCGGGTAGTTCTGTACAACGTGATGCTGGGTATGGACGTGGGCAGCGTCAAGGGACTCAGCGCAATGGGCGCGCTGGATGTTGTGTCCTGGCCTCTGACCAATATCTTCTGTTTCGTGCTGTTCGGTTTGTGTATCCTGTTTGCGCTGCTGATGGGCTGCACCCCCAAGGACTACTGGAATCTTATGAAGGATCCCGGCCAGGGCGTTAGCTTCTCCACCAAGTACGGCAACGCTCCCTTCCTGATGAACGTGGGTGTCTACGGACTGATGATCGTGGCATATTTCAACCTGGCAGGTCTGATCGACGGCAGAGAAGTCTGGACCGGTATGACCTTCGGTATCGTATTTTGTATGCTCTGCACCTGTAACTCCGGTTCTCACCCCGGCAATGTCCTGCCCATTATGTTAGGTTACGTCCTCACTTCCTACCTCTTCGGCTGGATCTTTAAGCTGCTGGGTGGTGAAACCTACAGCCTAACCATTGGTGCGCAGGGTGTTTTGATCGGTTTGTGCTACGCCAACGGACTGAGCCCCATTGCCGGCAAGTACGGCTTTGGCTACGGCATTCTGGCTGGTGGCTTGCATTATCTGCTGGTTACGGCAGTACCGGATATGCACGGTGGCTTCTGCCTGTATAACGGCGGCTTTACCGCAGCACTGATCTGCCTGTTACTGGTGCCCCAGCTGGAAAAGTTCTGCAAGACCAGGGAAGAACGGAAGCTGGCAAAGGCTGCAAAATAAAGAAAAAGAATCCCGAAAAATCCAAAATGTCGGGTTTTTCTGGATTCTTTTATTTCATAAACTTGTCGATGGCTTGACACAGATCGTCAATGGCATCTTCATCACCGGCAGCCACTGCGTCCACCATACAGTGGCGCATATGATCCTTCAAAATCACCTTGCCGGTATTATCCAAAGCGGAGCGAACTGCAGCCAGCTGCACCAGAACTTCCGAGCAGTCATAGCCTTCCTCCACCATTTTCTTAACTTTTTCCAAATGCCCCATTGCCCGGGCAAGACGGTTGATCACCGCTTTTTGATTTTCGTGAATATGTCCGTGAGAGTGGGCAATGCCGTGAGCGTGCATATACTCGTGGTCATGGGAATGGTCAGCCATAGCCGATCCTCCTTGTGTCTGTCTTTTTGCTTATCATAACCGATTTTATAAAAAGTTGCAAGCCCCATAGGGGGATAATAAAAATGGAATTTGACTGTTGACGGGGATTTTGCTATAATACTGTGTTAGAAATGTTCCTTTAGGAGGAAACCGCTATGAGAATGCGTAGAATGAAAAACTTAGAGCCCCGGATGGAAAAATGTGCCCGGTGGCGGATCCCGGAGCCGGAAGCAAAAAAAGGCAGCTGGCGGGAACTGATGCCCAACGCAGAGGCACTTTGGGTGGAAGTGGGCTGCGGCAAAGGTAAATTCACCGCAGAAACTGCCCAGGCAAACCCCAATGTGCTGCTGATTGCCGTGGAGCGTTGCCGGGAGGCAATGGTGGTGGCAATGGAAAAGGCACGGGATATGGGTCTTACCAATGTGTTTTATATTGATATGGATGTGGAGAAGATCGAGGAGATCTTTGCTCCGGAGGAGATCGACCGCCTGTTTATCAATTTCCCGGACCCCTGGCCCCGGAAGAAGAACGCCAAGCGCCGTCTGACCCACAGAGGCTTTTTGGATAAGTATTGCCGGGTGGTCCGTACCGGTGGCGAGTTCCATTTTAAGACAGACAACGCCCCTTTGTTCGAGTTTTCTGTAGAGGAGTTTGCTGCTTGCGGACTGGAAGTGAAGAACCTTACCCGGAATCTGCACGAGAATGGCATTGTAGGCATTATGACCGGCTATGAGGAGAAGTTCCACGCTTTGGGAACACCCATCAACCGTTGCGAAGTGGTTTGCAAGCCCTTTATTCTGCCGCCGGAGGAGAAGAAAAAGACCGGGGAGGAAACGGTATGACCACCTATCAGGCAGGCAGCTGCGATGTGGCAGTGATCGGTGCCGGTCACGCAGGAATCGAGGCAGCTTTGGCTGCCGCCCGTTTGGGACTGCACACCATTCTGTTCACCATCAATATGGATGCCGTGGGCAATATGCCCTGTAATCCTGCCGTAGGCGGCACCGGCAAAGGACATCTGGTTCGGGAGCTGGATGCTTTGGGTGGAGAAATGGCAGTGGCTGCGGATAAAGCCTGTATCCAGTACCGGATGCTGAATAAGGGCAAGGGTCCGGCTGTCCATTCCCTCCGTGCCCAGGCAGACCGGAGAAAGTACCAGACGGTGATGAAGCATACCCTGGAAAAGCAGGAACGGCTGGAGCTGAAGCAGGCGCAGATCACTGCTGTGCTTACGGAAAAGGGCGCTGTTACCGGTGTACAGACCCAGCTGGGTGCTGTCTATGACGCTAAGGCAGTGATCCTTGCCACCGGCACATTTTTGGACAGTACCGTGGTCATTGGCGAATCGGTGGTTCCTTCCGGACCGGACGGTATGCACGCATCCATTGGTCTGTCTGACAATCTGCGTCAGCTGGGATTGCCCCTGCGGCGCTTCAAAACCGGCACACCCCCCCGAATCAACCGCCGTTCCATTGATTTTTCCAAAATGGAGCTGCAGCTCGGGGATGAGACCCCGGAGCCCTTCTCCTTCCGCACAGAAGCTCAGGTGGAGAACCGGGCAGTGTGCTATCTGACATACACCAACGAAGAGACCCACCGGATCATCCGGGAGAATCTTTACAGAAGTCCTATGTATGACGGAACGATCTCCGGTGTAGGTCCCCGGTATTGTCCCAGTATCGAAACCAAAATCGTCCGCTTTGCGGAAAAGCAGCGGCATCAGCTGTTTGTAGAACCCTGCGGACTGGACACCGAGGAAATGTATATCCAGGGCTTTTCTTCATCCTTGCCGGAGGATGTGCAGCTGGAAATGCTGCGAACCATTCCCGGCTTGGAGCAGGCAGAGATGATGCGCCCGGCATATGCCATTGAATATGAGTGTGTCGACCCCACGGCGTTGCTGCCTACCTTGGAAACGAAAGCCGTTGCCGGACTTTACGGCGCCGGTCAGTTCAACGGCAGCTCCGGCTATGAGGAAGCGGCGGTACAGGGCTTGGTGGCAGGCATCAATGCGGCACTGAAGATCCAGAAGAAGCCGCCTATGATCCTCACCCGGGACACCAGCTATATCGGTACGCTTATCGACGATCTGGTGACCAAGGGCACAGAAGAGCCCTACCGGATCATGACCAGCCGCTCGGAGTACCGGCTGCTCCACCGGCAGGATAACGCAGATCAGCGGCTGACTGCCATCGGCGCAGCCGTAGGACTTGTGCCCCCGGAACGGCTGGCAGCGGTGGAGGAGAAATACGCAGCGGTGCAGCGGGAGATCGCCCGGCTGGAAGCCAACGGTGTGCCTGCCTCAGAGCCGCTGAATCAAATGCTCGCCCAACGGGAATCTGCGCCTGTGACCAATTCTGCCCGCTTGGCAGACTTACTCCGCAGACCCCAGGTGACCTATGAGGATATTGCCCCCTTTGACACCGGCAGACCTCAGCTCCCGGAGGCAGTGACCCGGGAGGTGGAGATCCAGGTGAAATATGCCGGCTACCTGGCACGGCAGGAAAAGCAGGTGGCAGTATTTCGGAAAGAGGAAGAAACCTTGCTTCCGGAAAGCTTAAACTATGAAGCCATTGGCGGCTTGCGCCTGGAGGCAAAGGAAAAGCTGATGCAGATCCGCCCCGTGTCCATTGGACAGGCAGGACGAATCTCCGGTGTCAGCCCGGCAGATATCGCGGTGCTTCTCATCTGGCTGGAACAAAATAAATAATAAGGAACAAAGATCGCCTCCGGACCATAGGATAGTCGGAGGCGATTTTTTTGGCGATCATAAAAACGGACAGACCACTCACATCCAAAGATGCGGACCGGATGATCCTGGAACTGGCAGAGCGATACCCTTTCATCCGTACAGAGTTGCTGACCACAACGGCATTTCAGCGTCCTGTGCGTACATTGGTGATGGGGGAAGGTCTCCGGAAGGTGATCTACACCGCTGCCCATCACGCAAACGAGTGGATCACGGCGCTGATCCTTTTGAAATTTGCCGAGGATTGGGCGGAGGCAACGGTGACCGGCGGAAACATCGGACAGACAGATGCCCGAAGCCTTGCCCGGCAGGTGACGGTGTATATGGTGCCTATGGTGGATCCGGACGGAGTGGATCTGGTCACCGGTGCGATCCTGCCCGGCAGTCCCCAGTATCAGCTTGCCCGTTCTTTGGCAGATAATTACCCACAGATCCCTTTTCCCCGGGGTTGGAAAGCAAATCTTTTGGGTGTAGATCTGAATCTGCAGTATCCGGCAGGTTGGCTTCGGGCACGGGAGATCAAATTCTCCCAGGGCTTTACATTACCGGGACCCCGGGATTATGTAGGCAGAGCACCGCTAAATCAACGGGAGACCCGGGCACTGGCTGGCTATACGGAATTTATTGACCCGGCTTTGGTGCTGGCGTTTCACAGCCAGGGGCAGGAGATCTACTGGCAGTTTCAGGATATAGAAGTGCCCGGCGCAAGGGAGCTGGGGGAAAAGCTGGCACAGGTCAGCGGCTACCGTCTGGCAGATGTTCCGGAAAACTCCGCTTTTGCCGGTTATAAGGACTGGTTTATCCAAAATTTCCGCAAGCCCGGTTATACCATAGAAGTGGGTTTGGGGGAAAATCCCTTGCCCTTGGAGCAGTTTCCGGAGATCTACCGGGATAATCTGGGAATTTTGATCACGGCTGCGTTGGGAGAATAGGTAATTTTTAATGTTTCGTTAATTCTGTGCCGGTGGGGTTGTCAAGGGCGGTCGGGCGGGATATAATAACAAAAACTGGAAAAGTAAGGTGACGCAATGAAACGAATGCTCTTTGTGATGAATCCTGTGGCAGGCACCCGGAAAGCCGGAAAAGTGCTGCCGGAGATTCTCAGCTGCTTTAACCGGGCGGGGTACGAGGTGTTGGTGCATATCACCGGCAGCAGCGGTGATGCCCGGGAGGTAGTCTGCCAAAAGGCAGCGGAGGTGGAATTGATCGTCTGCTGCGGCGGTGACGGTACGTTTAATGAAACGGTGGCAGGGGTCTTAAAAAGCGGTGTGGATGTTCCCATCGGCTATATCCCCGCAGGCTCTACCAACGATTTTGCCAACAGCTTAGGCTTGCCTGCCAATCCTTTGGAGGCGGCGGAGCGGATCGTGGCAGGAGAACCGGAGTATTATGATGTAGGCAGCTTTGGTGGCAGACCCTTTACCTATGTGGCATCCTTCGGCGCATTTACCCGTGCCAGCTATGCCACCCCGCAGAATATAAAAAACGCTTTGGGACATACAGCATACATCCTGGAAGGGATTCAGGAGCTTTCCCAGCTGCATCCGGTACACGTCCGGCTGGAAACGGATGAGGGCGTGATCGAGGACGAATTCCTCTTCGGTGCGATTTGCAACAGCACCAGCGTTGCCGGCATCCTGACCTTAGACCCCAACCAGGTGGATATGCAGGACGGTTATTTTGAGCTGCTGCTGGTCCGGGCACCCCGGGAGCTGGGGGAGATCACCGAATGTATCCAGGCGGTGCAGAAGCAGAAGTACAGCTGCCGGATGATCACCTTCTGCAAAACAAGAAAAGCTACTATTTATACCCAGACAGGTATGAATTGGACTTTGGACGGAGAAAAGGAGCCGGGGGCAGCTTGTATTGTGGCAGAGAATATCCATAGAGCATTCCGGCTGGTAAAATGATATGATCAATACAACATTATGCTATATCACCCGGGGGGAAGAAGTGCTGATGCTCCATCGGGTGAAAAAGGAAAAGGATATCAACAAGGATAAGTGGATCGGTATCGGCGGCAAGTTCCAGGGAGAGGAATCCCCGGACGAGTGCCTGCTCCGGGAGACAAAGGAGGAGACCGGACTGACCCTTACCTCCTGGCGCTGCCGGGGCGTGGTGACTTTTTGTAACGATTGCTGCCCCGGGGAGTTTATGTACCTGTTCACTGCCGATGGCTTTGAAGGGGAATTGAAAGAATGTGACGAAGGGGAATTGGAATGGATCCCCAGGGACTTTTTGGATCAGCTGCCTAAATGGGAGGGGGATCAGATATTTCTGGATCTTCTGTGGCAGGATGCGCCCTTCTTTTTGCTGACCCTCCGCTACAGCGGTGACCGCCTGCTGGAAGCTGTATTAAACGGCACTAAAATTAAATGATAGGAAAAATGCACCGCCGAAGCGGTGCATTTTAGCTGTTCAGATAGAATTTTGTAGCAAGGTCGATCATATATTGCTCTGCTTTGGTGATGTAATGCCCCCTCCGGTTGGCAACTGCCAGTGTCCAGCTTGCAGATGGACGTGTGTGAAAATACACCGCGGTGTCTACCTTGTCTGCATAGTACCGGGGGTGGAGTGCCAGTCCGTAACCGCTTCTGGCAAGCGTATTCAGAGTTTGCAGGCTTAGGGTTTCAAAGGCAATTTTAGGGGTAAAGCCTGCCTGGGCAAAGAGGGAATCTGACAACGCGCGCAGGGTAGTACCTTCTCCGGCAAGGAGAAATTCATCCTCTGCAAACCGTTCAAGGTCCACTGTGGCATAATCACCCTCCGGTGCGGTCCGGGACAGGGCGGAAAGGGGATGGGAGTTCGGAACCATTAACAGGATCTCCTCTGTGGCTTGGGGGATGGTAACAATGTCAGGGGATTCCGAGCTGCCTGAGATAAAGCCGATGTCTATTTTATTGGATCTGATTTGCTCACAGATCTTCGCAACGGTCCCTTCCACCAGTCCAACACTCACGTCGGGATACAGCTTTTTGAAGGCGGGATATATTTGAGAGAACATCCGGGTGCCTCTGCCGGGGGTAACGCCCACAACAAAGAAGCTGGCAGCATTGTTGGTAATATCGCTGATCTGTACATATGCCTTTTTCTGTATGTCCAGGATCCGGGTCGCCATATCAATATAGATCTGACCGGCGTGGGTAGGGATCCACCCTTGTTTCGTGCGGTTAAAAAGGGGGGTGTGCAGGGACTGCTCCAGCTTGCTGATATGCTGGCTCAAAGCACTGGGGGAGAGAAACAGCTTTTCTGCCGCAGCGGTAAGGGAATGCTCCTGGGAAATTGTCAGGACATATTGCAATTGCCGAAACTCCATACTGGATCTCCTTTGAATTAAGTTTTTCTTAAAGATATACTTAAGAATGCTAACTTGCATTCTTTCTGTATAGTAATTATAATGGTAAATAGAAAAATAGCAAGAATTTCTTCGGAAACGACGCTATGAATTAAGTTATATTGAAAGGGAGATGCGGTATGAAAAAATTGCTTGCAATGATTCTTGCTACACTGATGCTGCTGACGCTGGTAAGCGGCTGTGGGAGCAGCGCCGGGGAGGAGGATACGCTTTCCGGTGTATTCACGGTAGGCTTTGGACAGAGTGATATTTCGCCTACCTGGTCCATCTATCTCCGTGGCTACGGGGAACCTCAGGCGGAGCGTATGTCCACCGGTGTTGCAGAGCCGATCTATGTAAATTGTGTTGCCTTTACAGATGAGGACGGAAAGACCATTCTGTTCTTATCCTCTGACCTGTTGCTTGCTTATCGTGACGCTGTCCAGCCGGTACGGGAAGATATTGCAGCAGCCACCGGTGTTCCTGTTGATCAGGTTATGTTCCATTGTACCCACAATCACTCCGGTCCGGATCTGACTGAGGTCCGTTACAACCAGATGCTCCGGGAAAAGTCTGTGGAAGCGGCAAAAATGGCAATGGCAGACCGGAAGCCTGCCCAGATGTCCACCGGCTTTACAAGACTGGAGAAGGTTAATTTCGTTCGTCACTATCTGCTGACAGATGGCAGCTTTATGGGCGAAGGCGTAGGCGCTGTACCCAGGAATCAGTTGGTAGGACATACGGATGCACCGGACAACCTGCTGCAGGTGGTGCAGTTTACCCGTGAGGATGCCAAGGACATCGTGCTGGTCAACTGGCAGGGACACCCCAAAGGAACAGCTCCGAACCCCCATACAATGGCTACCAGTAATTACCCCGGAATCCTGCGAAGAACGGTTGAGACAGAGCTGGACTGCCATTCCCTCTTTGTCTTAGGTGGATCGGGCAATATGAACAACTCTTCCCAGATCCCCGGTGAAGAAAAGTATGAGACCTATTTTGAGCTTGGTGAGGGCTTGGGCAAAGAGGTCGTTCAGGTGCTCCAGAATATGAAGCCTGCCCAGACCGGTAAGTTCCAAATTGCCAAGAAGGATTTTTCTTATGGGGCAACAACTGTACCGCTGTATGCTTTCTCCATCGGTGATCTGGCATTTGCCACAGCACCCTTTGAGATTTTCAAGGAAAGCGCAGTGGCAGTGCGGGAATCCTCCAAGTTTGGAATGACCTTCTACGCATCCTGCTCCAATGAATCTCACGGCTACCTGTCTACCCCGCCCTCCTATGCATACTTCTCTTATGAATCCGGCAGCAATCCTATGGGTGTTGCTGAGGGTGTGCAGGAGGACCTGACTGCATTGGTGGAGGAGATCTTCGTTGCCAGCGGCAATGCCCCTGCTCAGTGGGAGGAAGGCTATCACACACCGGCATTTGAGCCCTTCACTGATGGTGTAGAGTATATCAACCCCGCTGTAGGTGACAATTCCGCATATAAAGAAGTAAAGAACGGTTACTATCAGATTACTCTGCTGGCAAACGGTCAGCTGAAGACAATGCTGGCTGCCAACGAAGCTGCAGCCCAGGAGGTCATCAGCCAGTCTGCTATGAAGCTTATGTTCAACGAGCAGAATGTGATTATTGGTATTGTAAAATAAGAAATGCCCGGGGAGGGTTGAAAGGTAACCCTCCCCGGGATTTTTGACCTAATGGCAAAAAATGCACCGCTGAAGCGGTGCATTTTCTTTTTTTTAATTAGCCTTCAGCACGCATCTGAGCGAAGCACTCGCTGCAGTATACGGGACGGTCAGACTTGGGCTCAAAGGGAACCTTTGCCTCGCCACCGCAACGTGCGCAGGTAGCAGTGAAGAACTCACGGGGGCCACGGGCGTTAGCCTTACGGGCATCACGGCATGCCTTGCAGCGCTGGGGCTCATTCTGGAAGCCGCGCTCTGCGTAGAATTCCTGCTCACCGGCGGTGAAAACGAATTCGTTGCCGCACTCTTTGCAAACTAAAGTCTTGTCTTCGTACATTGTGTTTACCTCTTTTCGGATAGTTGATGCCCCGTGAATACCCATCGAATGACTGGAAATAACCCAGGGTCAGTTATTAAGGTGGTAACCCACCATAAACCGCATTATACACAAACGGGGATATTTTGTCAATACTTTATGAAATTATTCTGCTAATTT
The DNA here is from genome assembly GCA_045540795.1 of Faecousia sp. Lineage (GTDB taxonomy): Bacteria > Bacillota > Clostridia > Oscillospirales > Oscillospiraceae > Faecousia. The sequence goes on from JAZQHW010000212.1 coordinate 9,818, forward strand.
TTCAACATTTGTGCAGAATTATCAAATTGTGAAGAGAGTTTGACTGTCACAGGGGATCCCCAAATGCTGATAAGCCAGGGGTGTGACGCAGCGACCCCGGGGGGTGCGGGTGAGGAAGCCCAGCTGCATCAAATAAGGTTCATATACATCTTCCAAGGTAACCGCTTCTTCACCGATGGTGGCGGCAAGGGTCTCCAAGCCCACCGGACCGCCGCTGTAATTTTGGATAATGGCGGTGAGCATCCGGCGGTCGATGGTATCCAGTCCCAAAGCGTCCACCTCCAGCCGGGAAAGTGCCAGGTCTGCCGCTTCTTTGGTGATGGTGCCGTTGCCCATGATCTGGGCAAAGTCCCGGACACGGCGGAGAAAGCGGTTGGCAATACGGGGGGTTCCCCGGCTTCGGGAGGCGATCTCCATAGCACCCTGGGGATCAATGTCCATACCTAAGATCGTTGCCGAACGGGTGACGATCCGGGCAAGCTCTTCGTGGGTGTAAAGCTCCAGCCGCAGGCTGACACCAAAGCGATCCCGCAGAGGTGCGGAAAGCTGACCTGCCCGGGTGGTGGCACCTACCAGAGTAAACCTGGGCAGATCCAGACGAATGGAGTTGGCGCTGGGTCCTTTGCCCACAATAATATCAATGGCAAAATCCTCCATAGCCGGATACAGGATCTCCTCAACCACCCGGTTTAATCGGTGGATCTCGTCAATAAACAGAATGTCCCCGGGGTTTAAGTTGGTCAGCAGCGCCGCCAGGTCACCGGGTTTTTCAATGGCAGGACCGGAGGTGATCCGGATATTAACCCCCATTTCGTTGGCAATGACACCGGCTAAGGTGGTTTTGCCCAAGCCGGGAGGACCGTATAGGAGGGTATGATCCAAAGGCTCGTTCCGGAGTCGTGCCGCTTCAATATAAACGGAAAGATTGCTTTTTGCCTTCTCCTGTCCGGTGTAGTCAGAAAGCAGTTTGGGACGCAGACCGGTCTCACCGGCATCCTGCGGGGCATACACCGGGGAGATGATAGGGGCAGTCAGTTCTTCAGAGAATTCTAAGCTCATAATCTCTTATCCTTTCATTACCATTGCCCGGAGGGCATAGCGCACCATTTCTTCTGTGGTGGCGTTGGGGTCAACCCCCTTCAGGGCAGAATGGATCTCGGAAGCGGAGTATCCAAGCTCCTGCAATGCGGCGGTGGCGAGGGCAGCGTGATTTCCCTGGGGTGCGGCAACAGGGGCAGCACCGGCGGAGAAATCCAACGTTGCGGAGCTGCCGCCCATTTTGTCCTTCAGTTCCAAAATGATCCGTTGAGCGATCTTTTTGCCTACACCCTGGGCAGCGGTAAGGAGTTTTTCGTCTCCGGTCATCACTGCCAGCGTGAAGTTTTGCGGACCGGCAGAGAGGATCGCCATGGCTGCCTTGGGACCTACACCGTTTACGGAGGTGAGAAGCTCATAGCAGTTTTGCTCTTCTTTGCTGCTGAAGCCGTAAAGATCAAAGGCATCCTCCCGGATGGATTCGGTGATGTACAGCCGGGCAGACTGATTTAATTTCAGCTGGGCGGCGGTGTAAGCAGTGACCCGGCAGCCGTAGCCGACACCGTTGCAGTCGATCACCGCAAGACCCGGCTCTAAAACGGTCACAGGTCCGGAAATATAATAAAGCATAGGAAATTCCTCCTTATGAATGCAATTGTGCCAGTAAGGATGTACTGGAACGGGCGTGGCACAGGGCAATGGCAATGGCATCGGCGGCATCGTCCGGCTTGGGAAGCCTTTCCAAACGTAAAAGCCGCTTGGTCATATCCTGCACCTGATGCTTGGTGGCATTGCCGTAGCCTACCACCGCCTGTTTCACCTGCATAGGTTTATAGGAATATACCTGCAAGCCTGCCTGCCGGATCGCCAGCAGGATCACCCCCCGGCTTTGAGCAACGCCAATACCGGTGGTGACATTTTGACCGAAAAACAGTTCCTCAATGGCAACGGCATCGGGCTTGGCTTCCCGGAGCAGGGAACGCATATCTTCATAAATGATCTCCAGCCGGGCGGAAAAATCCATACCGGCAGGGGTAGTGATGGCACCGCAGCTTAAAAGCTGTGTATTGCCCCGTTGGGCATCGATAAGACCAAAGCCGGTGATCCCATAGCCGGGATCGATTCCCAGGATCCGCATTGCCCAACACCTCCCAATTCTTATGATAAATGCATTATAGCACATTTGTTTCGGTTTTCCTACTATAATTTTTTGTACATATTTTTCCCGGTTTTGGAAATACTGCAGGTAAAAGGCGGTGAGTTTTTGGAAAGCTTTTCTTGTAAGACCCGGATCATCTCCGGGGAGGGGAGTCTGCAAAGCTTAGGCAGGCTGGGGAGCAAGCGGCTTTTACTGGTGACAGACCCTTACTTTGTGGATAACGGAGTCGCCCAAAGGGTGATTTCTGTTTCTGGCGCAGGAGAAACGGCAGTATTTTCCAAGGTGGTTCCGGACCCTACGGTGGCGTTGGCGGCAGAGGGGACCGGCGTGGTGCAGGAGTTTTCTCCGGATACCATTGCAGCATTGGGTGGCGGCAGCGCCATAGATTGCGCCAAGGCAATGGCATTTTTCTCCAAAAAGAAGGTGCAGCTGGTGGCGATCCCCACCACCTCCGGTTCCGGCTCGGAGGTGACGGATTTTGCGGTGCTGACCCATGGAAAGGTAAAGCATCCTTTGGTAGATCCCGGGATCTGTCCGGATGTGGCGATTTTGGACGGCAGTTTGCTGGAGAATTTACCCCGTAAGCTGATCGCAGAGGGTGGCTTTGATATCCTTGCCCATAGCCTGGAAGCGCTGGTTGCGAAAAATGCAGGACCTGTGACAGACGCTTTGGCAAAGGATGCCTTCCGGGTGGCATTTTCTCTGCTGCCTGCCAGCTTTGTGGGGCATAAGCAGGTGCGGCAGCGGATCCATATGGCAGCCACCATGGCGGGTATGGCATTTTCCCAGGCAGGCTTGGGACTGTGCCACGCATTGTCCCATAGCTTAGGGGGTGCTTTTCATATTCCCCACGGGCGGCTGAATGCGATTTTGCTGCCGGCGGTGCTGGAGTGCAATGCCCATTTGTGCGGCACAAAATATGCTGCTCTTGCCCGGACGGCAGGAATGCCCGGCTCTGCGGATGCTGTTGCATTGCGGAATTTGAAAAACGGACTGATCCGCCTCCGTCGGGAGCTGGAGCTGCCGGCAACCTTAAAAGAAGCGGGGGTAGATCCTGCCCAGGTGCGGTATCTGGCAGGAGAGCTGACGGAAGCGGTGCTGGCAGATCCCTGCTGCAAGACAAATCCCTTGTCGGTAGAGGATTATACCGTGCGGAAAATACTGGAAGAGGTGACCGGCGGTGTCTGAGGCGCTTCTTTCTGTAGGTTTGGATGTGGGGACCACCACCACGCAGCTGATATTATCCCGGTTGAAGGTGGAAAACCGTGCCTCCGGATTTGCTGTGCCGGAGCTTGCCATTACAGACCGGCAAGTGATCTACCGTTCCCCGGTGTATTTTACCCCCTTGATCCGGGAGGAGCTGGTGGATGCGGACAAGATACGGGAATTGGTGGAGCAGTGTTACCGGGAGGCGGGAGTCTGTCGGGAGCAGGTGGATTCCGGTGCGATCATCATCACCGGAGAGACCTCCCGGAAAGAAAATGCCGCAGCGGTGTTGAAAGCCTTGTCCGGCTTTGCCGGTGACTTTGTAGCAGCCACCGCAGGACCGGATCTGGAAAGTGTTTTGGCAGCAAAGGGTGCCGGGGCGGTGGAGTATTCGGAAAAAACCGGTAAAACCGTGCTCCATATGGACATCGGCGGCGGCACATCCAATTTGGCGCTGATCGAAAAGGGACAGGTGGTGCAAACCGGTTGCCTGAATGTAGGGGGTAGACTGATCAAGCGGTCTGCCGGAGGTAAGATCACCTATGTGTCCCCGGTTTTGACAAACTTGACAGATCTGAAGCCCGGGGATTACCCGGCAGCCACCCAGGTGGAGGGATTGGCACGGATCCTTGCTGCCGCTTTGGAAATGGCAGCCGGCTGCCGGGAGAAAACAGAGCTTTTGGACAAGCTGCTGACCCGGGAAACGGTAGATCCCTGGCAGATCCCGGCACCGGGGGCGGTGATCTCCTTTTCCGGAGGGGTAGCGGACTGTATTCGCAGTCCGGGCAGACCCGGTATCTTTGGGGATATGGGTACGGAGCTGGGAGATGCCATCCGGGAAAGCCGTCTGTGCCGGGGAGAATATATTTTGGGGCAGGAGACCATTCGTGCCACGGTGATCGGTGCTGGCAGCCACAGTACCCGGTTGTCCGGAAGTACGGTGTTTGTGGAAAATATCCGGCTGCCGCTAAAAAATGTGCCGGTGGCGGTGATCACTTCTCAGGAACAGGAATCAGAGGCGCTTCCAAGGATCATTGCCGGACGGTTGCAGCAGAAGGATTCTGCCACGGTGGTGCTGGCGCTGCCGGGATTCTTCCGGGGAGCAGGATATGACCGGATGGGAAAGCTTGCCCGTGCCATTTGCGAAGGTTTTGCAGGCGGACCTGTACTGGTGTGTTTGGAAGCGGATATGGCAAAGGCGTTGGGGCAGCAGCTAAGCTTGCAGCTGCCGAAGGGAACACCCTGTCTGTGTATTGACGGGATCCGTCTGCAGGAGGAGAGTTTTTTGGATATCGGTGCGCCTTTAGGACCGGCGCTGCCTGTGGTGGTGAAAACATTGGTGCTGGAGAGCACCGGGGGAGGCAGAGAATGAAACTGAAAACCACATTATTGGGACAGACCTATCTGTTCCGGGATCTGAAAGAGGTTTTGGCAAAAGCCAACGAGGAAAAAACAGGTGACCGTTTGGCAGGTCTGGCGGCGGAAAATGCCCGGGAACGGGTGGCTGCCAAGGTGGTGCTGGCGGCGGTGACCTTAGGGGATCTCCGGGAGCATCCGGCAGTTCCCTATGAAGAGGACGAGGTCACCCGGATCATCCAGGATGACGTGAATGAATACCAGTACCAGCGGATACGGAACTGGACGGTGGGGGAGCTCCGGGAGTGGCTTTTGGCAGAAACCACCACCGGGGCGGACATCCGGAAGCTCAGCCGGGGCTTGACCTCGGAAATGGTGGCAGCGGTGGCAAAGCTTATGAGCAATCTGGATCTGATCTATGCCGCCAATAAGATATCTGTCACCGCCCATTGTAACACTACCATCGGTCTGCCCGGCACCCTCAGCTGCCGCTTGCAGCCGAACCACACCACCGATGATCCGGAGGGGATCACCGCTTCGGTGCTGGAGGGCTTGAGCTTTGGCGCGGGAGATGCGGTGATCGGATTGAATCCGGTGACGGATTCGCCGGAGCAGGTGGGAAAGGTGCTGAGAAGATTTGCCCAGATCAAGGAGCATTGGCAGATCCCCACCCAGATCTGTGTTCTTGCCCATATTACGGCACAGATCAAGGCGGTGGAGCAGGGTGCGCCCTGTGATTTGATCTTCCAGTCCATTGCCGGCAGCCAAAAGGGAAATGCCGCCTTTGGTTTTGACGGGGCAACGGTGGAGCAGGCACGGCAGCTGCTTTTGCAAAAAGGCACGGCAGAGGGACCCAATGTGCTGTACTTTGAAACCGGACAGGGCTCTGAGCTTTCCTCCGATGCCCATTACGGCACCGATCAGGTGACGATGGAAGCCCGGTGCTATGGCTTTGCTAAGCATTATTCTCCATTCCTGGTGAATACGGTGGTAGGCTTTATCGGTCCGGAGTATCTGTACGATGCCCGGCAGGTGACCCGTGCCGGCTTGGAGGATCACTTTATGGGTAAGCTTTCCGGGATCCCAATGGGCTGCGATTGCTGCTATACCAACCATATGAAGGCAGATCAAAACGATATTGAGAATTTGGCGGCGCTTTTGACTATGGCAGGCTGCAATTACTTTATGGGCATTCCCCACGGGGACGATATTATGCTCAATTATCAGACAACAGGCTTCCGGGAAACCGCAGCCTTGCGGGAGCTTACCGGGAAAACGGCAATTCCGGAGTTCCAGGCGTGGCTGGATAAAATGGGCTTTACAGAAAATGGTAAGCTGACACAAAAAGCCGGTGACGGCTCCAGCTTGCTGTTTTAAGGGGGTGAGGGTATGAACAAACAGGAATTGTCGGCAATGGTTGCCCAGATCCTTTCAGATATGGGACAGGAGCCTCCGGTGAAGGGCAGCAGCTATGTGCCCAAAGATCCCGGTCCGGAGCAGCCGGATCCCGGTTACCGGGACGGAGATTTTGTGGAGGATGTATCCCAGCTGGATCTGCGGAAGCTGTATATGGTGGAGCAGGCAGAAAATCCGGAAGGCTTCCGCCGGTTAAAGGAAAAGACCCCTGCCCGTTTGGGCGCAGGCAGAGCAGGTCCCCGGTATAAGACTTTGACGATGCTTCGCTTCCGGGCAGACCACGCAGCGGCACAGGATGCGGTATTCTCCCAGGTGCCGGAGGATTTCCCCAAAAAGCTGGGACTGTTTCCGGTGCAGACCAAATGTAAAGATAAAGACACCTATCTCACCCGTCCGGATCTGGGCAGAACCTTTGATGATCAGACCGGCGCAAAAATCAAGGCAGCCATCCCCAATAAACCCCGGGTGCAGATCGTGGTGGGGGACGGTCTTTCCTCTGCGGCGATCCTTGCCAATGCTGCCGACTGTATGGCAGCTATCCGGGACGGACTGAAGCTCCGGGGCATTGAAACCGGACAGGGGATCTTTGTCCGGTACTGCCGGGTAGGTGCAGGAGATGCTATAGGGGATCTTACCGGCTGTGAAGTGGTCTGTGTGCTGGTGGGGGAACGTCCGGGACTGGTGACCGATAAGAGTATGTCAGCGTATATCACCTATCAGCCCCATACCGGTGTTTCGGAATCGGCACGGACGGTGGTATCCAATATCCACGACCAGGGTACACCGGCAGCAGAGGCAGGTGCTTTTGTGGCGGAGCTCATCGACACCATTTTGAAGAAAAAGGTATCCGGTGTAGGTCTGCATTTGGAGGGGAAGGTATGATCCCCACAAAGGTTTTGGCAGTGCGGTATCTTGCCAATGCATCCCCGGCACTGCTACAGGGCTTGGGCGCACCCAAGGGCTACCCGGCATTGGGGATCTTAACCACCGACAGTGACGACCCCACCTATATCGCATTGGATGCTGCCACCAAAGCGGCAGATGTGAAGGTGTGCTACGGCAGAAGCTTTTACGCAGGAGCAGCCAATGCCTCTACGCCCAATGCCGGAGAAGTCATCGGCATTTTGGCAGGG
>JAZQHW010000213.1:0-18721 GCA_045540795.1 Faecousia sp.
ATCAGAGTTGAAATCTGCTCCAAGTGCCACCCTTTCTATACCGGCAAGCAGAAGCTGGTTGACACCGGTGGACGTGTTGACCGTTTCAACAAGAGATTCGGTCTGAAGTAAGAAAATATAAAGCCTGCACCTTTGGGTGCAGGCTTATTTCTTAGCGTGTCAAAAAACCGCAAACCGTCAAACGCACGTTTAACGGTTTGCGGTTTTCTTATGTTTTAAGATATCTAAACAAACGGAACTATTTTATAAAACAGATTTACCTTCCCAATCTTCGTCGGGTTCGATACCCAGCAGTTTGACGATGGTAGGTGCCACATCCTTGATATTGGCACCCTCCAGGCTGAGGTTTGTATCGATGTCCTTACCCAGAATGAACATAGGAATGGTCATATCCTCCGGCAGTTCACTGCCGTGGGATCTGTCGTGACCGCCGTGGTCTGCGGTGATGATCACCGTATAATCCTCCGGCAGGGTACGCAGCACCTTCTCAATGTTCTCCCAGCTGCTGCGCATTTCTTCCATATATGCTTCGCTCATCCAGCCGAACTTATGACCTGCCCAATCTGTACAGCCCAGGTACAAAAATGCAAAATCCGTATAATTATCGCCCAAATAGGAGATCGCCATTTCCGTAACCTTATCATTCACTGCGTGCCAGCCGATGGGCTTATCGGAGCAGAAATAGGAAGAGTTCAGAGAACCGGGACGGGACAGATCCCGCAGCTGCTCCCAGCCATAGAAAAACGCAGACTGCTTTCCCTTTTGTTTGATCACCTCGCACAGGCCGTTGATAGGTCTGACCTGAGGTGTGTATGTATTGGTGGTAGTTCCGTGTCTTTCCGGGTCTACACTGTGAAACAGCGACACGTGCACCGGAAGGGTAATCGACGGAAACACCGTTCTTGCATTCATCGTATATGCAGATCTTTTCATCAGTTCCTGTACATAAGGAATATCCGTCAAGGCATCCGGGCGCATTCCGTCCACCAGGATCAAAAGTATTCTCATATTCTGCATCCTCCTGTTGCAATTTTCGCAATTATATATGCTTCCCTTTATTCTGTCAACGCTGTTACCTTTTACGCAGGACTACACCCAAATAATGCAGGATATTGATATCCTCCGGGCAGTCCGTTCCGTGGTTACCGTACAGAGGCACGCCTTTGGCGCTGAGGGTTCCCGGTAGAGTATCGTGAGCACCGTGGTCCGGAGAAAAAGAGATCAAAGTATTATGGTTTTTCCAGTTCCGCTTTACGGTAGATACCAACTGATCGAAGATGGTTCCTTGGCGGTAAGCTGCCGCAATTCCTTCCGGAGATTCCGGACCGCTATAATGCTCTTTATTGTCATAACCGATGGTATATACGCACAGAACATCATATTGATCCTGGATTATCAGGGACTGAGCTTTTTCCACCACATTGGCTTCTGTGTCCAGAATATACATATCCATATCCCGCTGACCGAAGATCATAGACATACTGGACTTATTGGTAGCAACGATGGCAACTTTTTTACCGGCACGGATCAGCGCATCAAAAAAACTATCGATTTGAATCACTGGTTTTTCGTACTTTTGGATCCCGTGGACCTGGGGCAGGGCTCCGGTGTACATAGTTCCGAAGCATACCGGCGTTACAGAAGGCATCACCGTCTGAAAAGGAACGGTGATTTGTGTATGCTTCAAAACCGGTTCGAAGATATCCGGATACTTTTCATACAGAAACATACCCATTGCGTCCGGATTATGGATCACTGCCCGGTCAAAGCCTTCTTTACACAGGTCTGCCATCACATCGCATACCCAATCCACAGGTGCGTCTGCACAGGCAGGCTTTTCCACCCCCATCAATTTTGCCAAAGTGGCAGCAAAACGGGTCAAAGACAACTTATTATATTCTTTCACTGTAAACGCTCCTTTCAATCCAATGCCACAATACCGATACCATCGTCATTGACGGTGATCTTAGTACCATAGGGTGCAGACATTTCCGCAAATCGTTCTATGATCCCTCTGTCCGTGCAGATATGAGGATCCCCTGTCCGGTACCGGGGTCTGTCAAAGCCCAACTCAATGGGCAGCAGCTCCAGACGGGTCAGCTTATCCTCTTCTATTTCAAAATACGGGATCACCGCTTCCAGCATACGCCGATCCGTCAGCAAGCCGCAGGTATAATCCCGGGATCGCTTCCGGTAGACCTCACAAAGAGGATCATCGGATGTCAGACCGTATTTTGTAAAAAAGTCCTCCGGTGCATAGTTAAAACTCTCATTATGCAGAAAGAAATCTCCCAAAGAATAGAAAACAGGTCTGCCCTTATAGATTTCCAAAGGACGCAGCAGGTGCGGTCCGTGGCCGATCACTGCGTGTGCACCCATATCGATCGCCTGATGGACAAATGCCTCCAGAAAATCCGGGACATTTTCCTTTGCGCTGCCCTTGGCTTGATGGGAATGGATACTGACCAAAACATAGTCTGCCTGGCTCTTCGCCTGATAGATCCCCTTCTCCAATCTTGCCATATCCTCCAGGTTGAAGGCTGTATGATACTGCAGCTTCTCCCCTAAACGGTATTTTAGCTTCTGGTTGCCGAAGGTTACTTCCTCACTATTGGCTTTTTTCGGAGCATATCCTTCTGCTCTGTTGATCTCCATAGCGGCATTGACACCGCTATGGTCAGCAATATCCTCCAGTACGGAAAAATACTCCGCAGGCACTTCTACCCATTCTTCCACCCGCAGACCGTTGACACCGGGGCGTCCCACCACCCGGCGGGACTGCCGTCCTGCCAGTGCTGCGTCATTAACATAGGACGCAGTTAAGGCAATCAGCGCTACCCGACCCTGGCGGGTTTCCAGATATACCGGTGCTTCCGCCTCATCCAGGTTTCTTCCCACACCGGTATGGACAAGTCCTGCCGCATCCACAGCCTCCAAGGTCGCTTCCAGACCGCCGTATCCATAATCAAAGGTATGGTTATTGGCAAAGGACATCATATTAAAGCCCATAGCCTTTGCAATATCCAACACCTCGGGATCGGAACGGTGGAAAGAACCGCCGTTAAACTGGTTGCCGTAATGACCACCCCGGTGCAAAGTGGTCTCCAAATTGAAAAAGCGGACATCTGCCTTTTGGAGATAATTGCTTATTTGCTGAATATCCGGCTGATCTGCGGGGATCCTGCGCTGGATGAGCATATCTCCCACCGCCGCAAAAGATATCTTCGGTTTTTTCATAACATCCTCCTAATATAAAATTTTTTATGATTATATTCTTGAAAATACGGTTTACGAGAATTGACAAAGCTTTTATAATATAAGTAGTTTTTGGATTTACAGGAGGCATCCTATATGATCAATCCCAAATGCATAGAGGTCTTTCTTGCCATTGTAGAGCATAAAAGCATATCCGCTGTTGCCAAACGGACCCATTTTTCTCAGCCTACTGTTTCAGAATACCTGAATCAGCTGGAATATGCCCTGGGTGTCACTTTGATGCTTCGGGGAAAGGGACAACGGCAAATCACTTTGACCCCTGCCGGAGAAGCCTTTTTGCCGCTGGCGCAGAAATATATGGATCAGCAGCAGGCACTGGATATGCAGATCCGGCAGTTCGCCCAAACCCAAACCCACAATTCGTTGCGCCTGGCAGCCAGCTCCGGCGGTCATCAGCTGGTGGTTTCCAACATTGTGTACAATCTCATTGCCCGCTGCCCCGGCTTGAATTTGCAGCTTTGCAATGTAGAACGGCGGGAGATCTCTTCTGCCATTGAAACCTCCACCTTTGATATTGCCATCACCTTTGGCAGAACACCGGATAGCGAGCTTGTAACCACCATCCCCCTCTTTAAAGAGCAGGCATTTATTCTGTGTCCGGCAGATACGCTTTTGCCCAACCGGGTGATCACCCCGGCAGATCTGGATCCCCATTTTGAAGTTTTGTATTCCGCGCACAAAGGCTCACAAGAATTTCAGCAATGGTATCATACCTGTTTCCCGGATGCCGATCCTTCTGTTGGTGCTTTGGGCTTTGAAGTCAGTAGTCTGGGATCTGTCCACCATTATCTCACCGATCCCCGATCCTGGACTGTTGTTCCTGCCAGTATTGCCATGTCCAGCATTGCCCAAAAAGCCCAGCAACTGACCTTCCGGGCAATGGAACCGGCACCTCCCAGCCGAATCTGCAATGCTTTGATCCATAAAGCGTACAAAGAGCCGTCCCTGATAAATACATTTTTACAGTGCTGCGATACCTTTATCCAGGAACGCTCCTATTTGCATAAATTATAAAATATGCCGATAATATTTTCTGCCAGCATATTAAGTATAGCATAGATTTTTCCCTGTGTAATTGAACTTTACCTTTTAAAATATAGTAAATTCTAAATAAATTATAAGAAAACTTTGCATTAAAAAGAGTTGATTCTGATAGAAAGCAAAACACCCCTCAACCGAAAATCCCGTGTAGTATCACGCAGATAGTTCCGTTGCAGGGTGACAAATCACTTGTTGCGCTATTCTGTGTTGTGTGGTACAATCAACAAAAAGAAAAGGGGTGGAAGTTATGAAACGATGGATTTCGGTTCTTTTGTTGGCGGTGCTGCTTCTTTGCGGCTGCAGCGCAGGCAATGATTCCGGCAAGGAAACAGAACCTACCGGATTGCCCGCCGGTATTATGCAAAAAGAAGATCCTGCAGGAGATGATAGCTTGAATATTTTGTTTATTGGTGACAGCTCAGCTTTCTATTGGATGGATGAGTTGTGGGGGCTGCTGGATGCGGCAGGCTTTGAAAATGTAAATGTCTGCAATTTATACTATTCTGCTTCTTTGGCAAAGCATTGGGAATTTTTCCGGACGGATGCTGCAGTATATCAGCTGAGCCGTTATACAAGTGATGGTAAGCAGGTTGTGGAAAACTGTACGATGGAGGCAGCGCTGCGCTTGTTAAACTGGGATCATATCAGCCTGCATAACAACAAAAGCTCTATGGCATTAAAGAGCAAAGAAGATGCTGCGGCAGTTGCAGAACCGTATTTGACAAATCTGTTGCAAGCGATCCAAAAGGAATTTCCGTTATCTACTTACTATTGGCAGGAAAACTGGTCTCCGGAAGTTGGTTACGGAAATAGCACCTACACAATGGAAAGCGTTGAGCAGCGGACAGAAATGCACAGCGTTGTTCGTTATGTGGCAAAGCAGATGGAAAAAAACCACGGACTGAAAGTGATCCCCACGGGGGATGCCTGGGAGAAGGTACGGAATCTGGAGCTGTTTGCTACGCCCATTCCCGGAGTTGGTGTGGAGAAATTCACCCTTTGCTCACGGATCACTGCTGCCGGTGCGTTTAAAGACGACCTTGGACATGATGGCGATATTGGTGGCGGTCAGTTCTTAAATGCTTGTGCAGGCTTTGAGGTGATCACAGGACAAAGCTGCGTGGGTAATTCGTTTAAGCCGCAGTATACGCTGAACGGGATCGATTGCAGCCTTACAGAAGAAAAGATCGAAATATTGCAAAATGCCGCCCACCAGGCAGTTGCGGAATGGGTGAAGGACTAAAAACCGTTTGCATTGAAATAAAAGCTTCTTCAGTTTTTTAGCTGAGGAAGCTTTTTTTGCGAATTTCTTCTAAAAAATACTGTGCAGACTTGATTTTTTGTGTTATAATAAAATGTAAAGTAAAATAAGGGGGAGTAGAACTTCCCCGGAGGAATACAATGGACTCTAATTTTGAAAGACAAGTGCAGGAACGGGCGGTTTTGGTAGGCTTGAACGCAGACTGCTTTACCAAGGCGCAGACGGCAACAGATGCTACATTGGAGGAACTGGATGCTTTGCTGGAAACAGCGGGAGGGTTCTGTACAGGCAAGGTTTTGCAGAACCGCCATACACCGGACTCCCATAGCTTTATTGGAGAAGGCAAGGCACTGGAAGTGAAAATGTTGGCAGAAGCCACCGAAGCAACTATGGTGGTGTTTGATAATGAATTGTCTCCGGGTCATATCCGTGCGCTGGAAGAAATTCTGGGTGTGACGGTATTGGACAGAAGCGCGCTGATCCTGGATATTTTTGCCCAGCGGGCAAAAACCAAGGAAGGTCGCCTTCAGGTAGAGCTTGCCCAGTATAAATATCTGCTGCCCCGATTGTCCGGTATGGGTAAGAGCCTCTCCCGGCAGGGCGGTGGTATCGGCACCCGTGGACCCGGTGAAACCAAGCTGGAATCCGACCGTCGGCATATCCGGGAACGGATCGCACGGTTGCAGTCAGAGCTGGAGCAGGTGCGGCAGGTTCGGGGTGTGCAGCGGGAACGGCGGATGAAGAACTCTGTGCCGGTGGTGGCTATTGTAGGTTATACCAACGCAGGCAAATCTACACTGTTGAATCAGCTGACAGATGCTGGAATTCCGGCAAATAACCGTTTGTTTGATACGCTGGATACTACTTCCCGGCAGCTACGGGTGTCGGATAATTTGGAAGTGATCCTGTCGGATACCGTTGGATTTATCGCTAAGCTGCCTCATCACCTGGTGGATGCTTTCCGGGCAACCCTGGAAGAACTGGAATATGCAGACCTGCTGCTCCACGTGATCGATTCTGCTGATCCGGAACGGGAAGAGCATATTCGTGTTGTGGACAGCTTGATCGACAAGCTGGCAAAACCCGGCACCCGGGTATTGCGCTGCTATAATAAAGCAGACCTTGTGCCGGTAGAGGATATCCCCATCGGTGAGGATGTAGTCAGGATCTCTGCAAAGCATGGAATGGGAATGGATGCCCTGCTGAAGGCAATCGAAAATGCGTTAGGTCACAGCCGGCATCATGTAGTGCTCACTCTGCCGTATTCTATGGGCGGTATGGTAGATACTCTGCATTCCGGTGCGCAGGTAAAAAATGTAGATTACACCGGAGACGGGATCGTGGTGGAGGCAATTCTGGATCCTATTCTTTACGGAAAACTGCGGGAATATATCACAAAGGAGTGCTGACCTTTGGAGGAGTATTTGGTTCCCTCCGGATACGGAGAAGATGAATTTATAGAAAAGAAATCCAGATTCATCGGCAGGATCTGGTGCGTGGAAACAGAAGAGGAAGCACTGGAAAAGATCCAGCAGATGAAAAAGCAGAATTACGATGCTTCCCATAACTGCTGGGCATATGTGATCAAGGACGGTGCTATGCGTTTTTCCGATGACGGAGAACCGGGGGGCACGGCAGGCAATCCTATGATGCAGGTGCTGCAAAGGGAGCAGCTGTATAATGTTGTGTGTGTAGTGACCCGGTACTTTGGCGGTATCTTATTAGGTGCCGGTGGATTGGTCCGGGCTTATACCAAAGGTGCCAAGCTGGCAGTGGACGCAGCAGGAAAATCCATCAAACGGATCTGGAGCGTCCTGTACTTACCCTGTCCTTATAATTTTTATGAGCGGGTGAAATTGGAAACAGAAGCCTTTGGCGGCATTATCCGCAACACGGAGTTTGGCGCTGAAGTGGAAATGGAAATATTGATTGCCGCAGAGCAGACAGAGCAGTTTATGGAAAAGCTGACAGATATGACTGCAGGTACGGTAGAAGCGCTGGAAACGGCAAAGGAGTACCGGGCATTTCCTGTGGAATGACCGGGGAAAGGGGGCGAAGAAATGATCATACGAGAGGCGTTGGAGCTGGAGGAATATAGCCGGTTAGATCCCAAAGCGGCGTTTTCCGGAAAGAGCCGGGGCAGACCCTGTCCTCAAAAGATCGATGAAAATGATGTGCGTACCAATTTTCAGCGGGATACAGACCGGATCATCCATTGTAAGGCATTCCGTCGACTGATGCATAAGACCCAGGTGTTTTTGCAGCCGGAAGGCGATCATTATCGCACCCGTATGACCCATACCATCGAGGTGGCACGGATCGCCCGGACCATTACCCGTGCCCTGCGATTAAATGAGGACCTTTCCGAAGCCATTGCTATGGGTCACGATTTGGGACATACCCCTTTTGGTCACGCAGGAGAGATCGCATTGTCGGAGTGTATGAAAAAGCCTTTCCGGCATAATGAGCAGAGCTTGCGGGTCGTGGATATTTTGGAAAATGACGGTGCAGGTCTTAACTTAAGCTACGAAGTCCGAATGGGAATTTTAGGACATACCGGTTCTTTTATTCCGGAAACACTGGAAGGTCAAATCGTCCGTTATGCGGACCGGATCGCCTATGTCAATCACGATATTGACGATGCGGTCCGGGCGGGTATCCTGCAGGACCGGGATATTCCCCGCTCTGTGGCAGCTGTTCTGGGAGAAACACGGAGTCAGCGGATCGATACACTGGTACTGGATATGATCCGATCCTCCCGGGAGACCGGAACGATTCTGCTTTCGCAGAATGTGGATACTGCCTTGCAGGATCTGCGGAGCTTTATGTTTGAAAAAGTGTACCGCAATCCGGTTGCCAAGGGACAGGAGAGCAAAGCCCGGGATATGCTGCAAAGGCTGTACCGGTATTACTATGAGCATCCGGAAGCATTACCCAATGACTTCCTGCCCCAAATGAGCTTTGACGGAATGGAACGGACGGTTTGCGATTATATTGCCGGTATGACGGACAAATACGCAGTGGACAAGTATACCCAGCTGTTTATTCCTGATGGCTGGCATGTACGGGATTAGTTCTGATAGTTGTACATTTAACAAAGTAAAATGAAAACAAAGGAAAGGAGGCACACCTATGGCATTTCCCCCGTCATTTATCGATGAACTGGTCAGCCGCAATCCTATCGAGGATGTGGTGGGACAGTATGTAACATTAAAACGCTCCGGCGGAAATTTATTTGGGCTGTGCCCGTTCCACGGAGAAAAAACAGCATCCTTCTCGGTGGCACCGGAGAAGGGGATCTATTATTGCTTTGGCTGCCATAAAGGCGGCGGTGCTATCAATTTTATGATGGAGATCGAGGGAATCAGTTACCCGGATGCCGTTCGTGCTTTGGCAAAACGGGCAGGTATGGAGGTCCCGGAGGACGAGCAGTACCAAAGCAGGTACCGTCAGCAGGAACGGCTTTGGGCGCTTATGAAAGAGGCAGGCAGATTCTTCCATACGCAGCTTTTTTCACCGGTGGGCGCTCAGTGTTTGGAATATGTCAAAAAACGGGGTATGTCCAGAAAAATCGTCACCCAGTTTGGAATTGGCTATGCCCCCAATTCCTGGAACGCATTGGTGGATGCTATGCGGAAAAAAGGATATACGGACCAGGAGCTTCGGGACGCAGACCTGGTAGGTGAGAAAAACGGACGAATCTATGATCGGTTCCGGAACCGGTTGATGTTCCCTATTTTTGATGTCCGGGGAAATGTCATTGGATTTGGCGGCAGAGTGCTGGATGACTCTACTCCCAAATACTTAAACTCCAATGAAACACTGATCTTCAACAAACGGAAAAATCTGTTTGGTATGAACTTTGCGAAAAAAACCAAGCAGCCGTTTATGATCCTTGTAGAGGGTAATATCGATGTGGTGGCATTGCATCAGTATGGCTTTGACAATGCGGTTGCCTCTCTGGGCACCAGCCTTACAGAGGATCAGGTGACACTGCTCAGCCGTTATACGGAGCAGGTGGTATTGACCTATGACAGCGACGAAGCCGGTCAGCGGGCGGCACAGAGAGCCATTCCTATGCTGGAAAAGGCGGGGATCCAGGTGAAGATCCTGCAGGTCAAAGGTGCCAAGGATCCGGACGAGTTTTTGAAAAAATTCGGTGCAGACCGTTTTAAGCTGCTGCTGGAGGACTCTTCCAATCGGGTGGAGTACCAGATTGCTGCCATTGCCGGGAAATATCACCTGGCAGAGGATGAGCAGAGAGTGGCATTTATCCACGAGGCGGCAGAATTGATCTCCACTTTGGGCAGCGCAGTCCAGCGGGAGGTTTACGGTCACCGGGTGGCGGAATTGGGTAAGATCAGCTTCGAGGCAATGCAGATGGAGATCGGAAAAGCCTATAAGCGCCGGACTGCCCGGGAGAAAAAGCGCCAGGAGAAGATCAATTTAGAACCGGCACGGGCAATGCAACCGAAAGCACGGAGCATTCGTTATGACAATGTTAAGTCTGCAATGGCAGAGGAAAGCATTCTGGCATTGGCGCTCCGGGAACCGGCATTGCTGGATCTAAGTACGCAGTTAACAGGTACACTGTTTTCTGTTCCGTTACTGGGTAATGTCTATGACCAGCTGTGCAACCGTCATAAGAACGGCTTGGAGGTCAATCTGGGTGTTTTGACGGAGCTGACACCGGAGGAAACATCCCATATTGCTGCTATTTGTAATAAGCAGCAGGGACCTGTCAGTGAAACGGCATACCGGGATTGCGTGAAAACTGTCCTGGGAGAGAGCCAGGCAAAGGGAATCGAAAGTGACGATGATTTGCTGGCATTTCGTAACAAACTGAAAGAAAGCAAAGGAATGAAGTAATGACGGGTGTATTGCCGGAAAAGGATACGCTGCCGGAACCGAAGCACGAGGATGATGTCAGCCGGTATCTTTCTGAGATCAGACATTATCCCTTGCTGACACCGGAGCAAGAGCTGACCCTTGCCAAGGGCTGCGCGGAAGCAGATCAGGATGCGATCCGATTGATGGTCAATTCCAATCTGCGCCTGGTAGTCGCTATTGCCCGGGAGTATACGGGGCGGGGAGTTCCGCTGCTGGATCTGATCCAGGAGGGGAGTATCGGCTTGCTGACAGCGGCAAGAAAATTTGATTATACCCACCAGTGCCGTTTTTCTACATATGCAACCAAGTGGATCCGTCAGGGAATCAGCCGTTGTGTGTTGAATCACGCAGGACTGATCCGTGTGCCGCAACACACGATGGAGCGGATCCGTAAGGTGCTTTTTGCAAAAAGCACATTGGAGCAGGAGGCAGGCACAGAACCGGAACTGCAGCAGATCGCGGCAGAGTGCGGCGTTGCGCAGGAAACAGTCCGGAAGCTGATGGACCTGCTGCCGGAGGTATGCTCTCTGGATGCGCCTGCCGGTGAAGATGGGGAAAGTACCTTGCAGATGCTCATTGAGGATGTGCAGACACCGCAGCCTTATGAAGAAATGGTGCGCCGGGAGCTGCGGGATACTATGGAGCAGCTGCTAAATAAGCTTACACCCCGGCAGCAAAAGATCCTGCGGATGCGTAACGGTATGTATGACGGCACTTGCTATTCTTTGGAAGCAGTGGGAAAAGAAATGGGCATCTCCAAGGAACGCGCCAGACAGGTGGAACGGCAGGCAATGGAGAAGCTACAGAAACTGGGAGCAGGATTAGGCTTGGAGGAATATCTGTAATGACAGATCTGGAATTTACATTTGAAGAAAGTCCCCTGGATGCGTGGTTGGAGCAACTGGCAGAAAATACATCGGTGTCCGGTGTGCAGTTGCTGGCTATGGCAGAAGGGGAAGAGGAAGAAGCTTTGGAAACGGCATTTGACCGGATGGAGCAGATGAATTGCAGCCTGGATCTGACCGGCCTTGCGCCAACACCGGTACCCGGTGAAACTGCCCGGCGGTTGAAGCTGGAGCAAAGCTTGGCAGAACAGGGACTCCCTGTAGAGCAGTTGGACAAGAATGATCCTTTGCGGCTGTATCTGGAAGAATTGGCAAGCCTGCCGGTTTGCGGTGAGGAAAGCTTACTGGCAGAACAATTGACAATGGAAAAACAGGAAACTGTTCGGGATTCCTTACGGGGAAAACTGGCAGAGCTGTCCTTGAGCCGTGTGGTGGAACTGGCGTGTTCCTATACAGGACGGGGTGTTTTGCTTTTGGATCTGTGCCAGGAGGGCAGTGTTGGCTTGTGGCGGGGGACAGAGAACTATCGGAAGGAAGACGGCAGCTTCTCTGCGTTCCGTGACCGCTGGATCCGGTTTTATATGGAAAAGGAAGTGCTTCGCCAGGCAAGAACTGCCGGTATGGGACAGAAACTCAGAAACGCTTTGGAGGATTACCGTAGTGTTGATGAAAAACTGCTGGCAGAGCTGGGACGGAATCCTACGGTGGAAGAAATTGCGGAAGGACTGCATCTTTCTCAGCAGGAAACGGCGGTGATCGGACAGATGGTGGAAAATGCCCGGATGCTGCATAGGGTCAAGACTCCGGAACCGGAGGAATTGCCCCAGGAAGAGGAACAAAGCGTGGAGGATACCGCTTACTTCCAAATGCGTCAGCGGATACAGGATCTTTTGGCAGAGCTGCCGGAAGCGGATGCGCAGCTTTTGAGCCTGCGATACGGTTTGGAGGGCGGAATACCTATGAATCCGGCACAGGTGGCAAATAAGCTGGGTATCACAGAACGGGAAGTCAATGAAAGGGAAGCGGCAGCCCTTGGAAAACTGCGGCAGAAGAACGGATAAGGAGTGTTTTCAATATGGCAAAGACATATTCTATCGCAATCGACGGTCCTGCCGGCGCGGGAAAAAGCACTATTGCCAAGGCGCTGGCAAAGGAATTGGGGTATCATTATGTGGATACTGGTGCGATCTACCGTACGGTAGCGTATTTTCTGGATCTGTTGGGTGTCAGTCCCAAGGATGTGGACGGTGTCACCCGGTATATCGATGAACTGACGGTACAGATCGAATATGATGAAACCGGCAAGCAGCATATGATCATGAACGGTATGGATGTCAGCGACGAGATCCGCACTCAGGATATTTCTCAGAAGGCATCTTTGGTATCTGCCCACAAGGTGGTCCGGGATGTGCTTTTGGATATGCAGCGGACAGTGGCTAAGACCCATAATGTAATTATGGACGGACGGGATATCGGCACAGTGGTACTGCCCAATGCGGATGTGAAAATATTCCTCACTGCAACACCGGAGGTCCGTGCCCGGCGACGTACCGATGAGCTGATCGCCAAGGGACAAAAAGCAGAATACCCCCAGATCCTTCAGGAAATCAAGCAGCGGGATCATCAGGACACTACCCGTCCCATTGCACCGCTGAAGCAGGCAAAGGATGCGGTGCTTTTGGATACATCGGACTTGGATATTGCCGGAGTACTGGCTGAGATGAAGCGGATCATTGGGGAGAAAATTCCGGTATGAGTATAACAGTTGCAAAAAGTGCCGGTTTCTGCTTCGGTGTTAACCGGGCAGTGGAACTGGTGGAGCAGGCGGTTGCCCGGGGTTCGCAGGTTGTCACCTTAGGACCTATCATCCATAACCGGCACGCAGTTGCCCATTTTGAAAAAATGGGTGTTCAGGTGATTGAATCTCCGGAGCAGGCACAACCGGGACAGACGGTGGTGATCCGTTCTCACGGTGTCACCAGACAGGTCTATGAGAAGCTGCAGGAAAAAGGTGTGGATATCATTGATGCCACCTGCCCCTTTGTAAAGCGGATCCACGGAATCGTCAGTGCGGCAGAAGAGGAAGGCAGATTGCCGATCATTATCGGCACACCCACCCACCCGGAGGTGGAGGGAATTGCCGGTTGGTGCAGCCGGTGTCAGGTGTTTGCATCGGTGGACGAGCTGGAGAATTGGGTAAAAACAGAGAAAATCTCCCAGGATTTGCCAATTTGTATGGTTTGCCAAACAACCTCCACAGAATCTTTGTGGAATTTGTGCACCGATTTTGCAAAAAAACAGTTTACTAACGGCAAAATTTTTGATACAATATGTAAAGCGACGGAATCTCGACAGTCAGAGGCGGCGGAGTTAAGCGCTGCTTGTCAGGCTATGGTGGTTGTGGGCGATACCCATAGCTCCAATACCGGTCGTTTGGTAACGATTTGTCGGGAACACTGCGATAAAGTGGTTTTGGTGGACAATGCGTCGGAACTGGAACCGGAATTTTTCCGCGGTGTGAATGATGTTGGAATCACTGCCGGTGCATCGACACCAGCGTGGATTATAAAGGAGGTCAATAAGACGATGAGCGAAATTACTAATGTTGAGGCTGTGCAGGAGGAGACTTTTGAGGCACTTCTCGAGCAGTCCATCAAGACTTTAAATACAGGAGATAAGGTTACCGGTATTGTTACCGGCATCGGTACCACCGAGGTTCAGATCGACCTGGGCACCAAGCATGCCGGCTACATTCCCTATGACGAAGTCAGCAACGACCCCACCGTCAAGCCTGAGGATATCCTCAAGGTCGGCGATGAGATCGAAGTTTTTGTTGTCCGGGTCAATGACCAGGAGGGCACCTGCCAGCTGTCCAAGAAGAAGCTGGACGGCATGAAGGTTTGGGATGATATGGCTACCTGGTGCGAAGAGAAGACCAACGTGGAAGGCACCATCACCGAGGAAAACAAGGGTGGCTTGGTTGCTAACGTTAAGGGTATTCGTGTATTCATTCCCGCTTCCCAGTCCGGTATTGCCAAGGGTGGCGATATGACCGGTATGGTAGGTCAGACTGTTGAACTGAAGATCACTGAGGTCAACCGTGCCCGCCGCCGTGTCATCGGTTCTATCCGTGCTGTGAACGCTGAGGCTCGCAAGGCTGCACAGGAGAAGCTGTGGGCTGAGATCCAGGAGGGTGCTAAGTACCAGGGCACTGTCAAGTCCCTGACTTCTTACGGTGCATTCGTGGACATCGGTGGTGTGGACGGTATGGTTCACGTTTCCGAGCTGAGCTGGAACCGTATTAAGAATCCCGCTGAGGTCGTCAGCGTTGGCGATGAGATCGAGGTTTACGTTATCTCCTTCGATCCCGAGAAGCGCAAGATATCCCTGGGCTACAAGACTGCTGAGATGAACCCCTGGAATCAGTTTATGACTAACTACAATGTCGGTGATGTTGTGGATGCCAAGATCGTAAAGCTGATGACCTTCGGTGCATTTGCTGAGATCATCCCCGGTGTTGACGGACTGATCCACATTTCTCAGATCGCTGACCGCCGCATCGGCAAGCCCGAGGACGTACTCAGCGAGGGTCAGGAAGTTCAGGTTAAGATCACCGATGTGGATGCAGAGAACAAGCGTATCTCCCTGTCCATCCGTGCTCTGATCGAGCCTGCAGCTGAGGTCGAGGACGAAGCTGAAGCCGAGGCTGAAGTCGAGACTGAGGCAGAGTAATAAGTCATTACATACCGGGATCGGCTATGCCGATCCCGGTATTTTCAATAAAAAATGGGGGCTATTCTCTTATGAAAATGAAGATGACAGTAACCGGTGACTCTATTTTGACGCAAGGCTATCCCCAAGGCGGCTATGAGGGACAGAAGGTTCTGCAAGATTTCATTGAAAGAGGCGATGCCAGATTTGGCAATCTGGAAATCTGCATTACGGATTGGAGCGCTTGGGGCTCTACGTACTGCGGCGGTATCTGGATGAGCACTACTCCGGATAAATTGAAGCAGATTGTAGATTACGGCTGTAATTTTATGGGTTACGCCAATAATCATACAATGGATTACGGCCCTGATGGACTTCGACAGACCTTGGAGGCAACCCGGCAATATGATATCAGTGTTGCAGGTGCCGGAGAGAATTTAGCTAAGGCATCTGAGCCGGTGTATCGGGATTTTTCTGGCGGCAGAGTAGCATTTATTGCTTTAACTTCATCCTTGGATGATTCTGCAAGAGCAGGTCATGCTACCCAGTTTATCCCAGGCAGACCCGGTGTGAATCCTTTGCGGTTCTCCAGACATATTACTGTGTCCAAGGATCATTTTGAGACGCTGGACAGCATAATTAGGCAGACCCAGGTTAATGGTCAGCAGGATTTTTCCCGAAAAAACGGTTTTGCTCCGGCATTGAGGGAGAATGAACTGGATTTTGCAGGTACTCAGGTATTTCTGTCGGAAAACGGCAAGGAAGAAACGGTGACCCGCTGTAATAAAGAAGATCTGGATCGCACATGTTCTATTATACAAGATGCCAAAAAGCAGGCGGATTATGTTGTGGTTATGATCCATACACATCAGTGCGACGGTACTCAGGTAACGCAGCCTGCACCGTTTATTGTAGAGTTTTGCCATGCTTGTGTAGATGCGGGGGCTGATCTGCTTATTGGCGGTGGTACTCACGAATTTAAGCCAATTGAACTGTATAAAGGGAAACCGATTTTCTATTCTCTGGGCAATTTTATTTTCCAACTCCGTGGGCTTTTACATCTGCCTGCCGATCACCATTATAAATACAACACGCATGGTATGAGTGATATGGATGCTCTGGCGGTACAGTTTAATGGTTGGCAGAAGGGATTGTGGGTGCAGGAGGAATGTTTCTGGGGAATCATTCCTTATTTGGAATTCGATAATGGAAAGCTGACCCGGATGGAAATGCTGCCTATTGATTTGGGATTTCAAAAGGGTGTACAGTATAAGGGTTTGCCCTATGCAGCAGAGCCGGAAATCGCAAAGCGCATTTTTGAATCCTTGGAAAAGCTTTCTTTGCCGAAAGGTGTGAAGCTGACTCAGCGCCCTGACGGAATTATTGAGTGGGTATTGTAACAAAAACAACAGAAGAGGAGATTTTATTATGGTAAAGCATATCGTTTTGTATAAGTTTAAGGAAGACGTGAACAAGGAAGAAGCTGTTAAGATCATTGCATCTGTACTGGAACCTCTGGTGGGTAAGATCCCCGGCCTTCTGCATATGGAGATCCGTGGCGCATTCCAGGGTATGGACTATGCGCTGTACTCTGAGTTTGAAAGCAAGGAAGCTTTGGAAAATTATGCAGAGCATCCTCTGCACCAGGAAGCCAAGAGCCATTTCTTCCACTTCCTGGATTCCCGTGTTGCGGCTGACTATGAACTGTGAGGTAGAATAGATGAAAGCGATCGTAACAGTAGTTGGCAAGGATAGAGTGGGAATCATTGCTGCCGTCTGCGTGGAGTTGGCAAAGTATAATGTGAATGTCTTGGATATCAGCCAGACGGTTATGCAGAACTACTTTACTATGATGATGGCAGTGGATGTATCTAATGCAACTATGCCTGTAGCAGAGCTGGCACAGCGTATGGAAGAAAAGGGCAGGGAGATGGAACTGTCCATCCGTCTGCAGCGGGAAGATATTTTTGAAGCAATGCACAGGGTGTAAATTATGTTGAATTTTAATGATATTTTAACCACACAGGATATGATCGATAAACGGCACCTGGATATCCGTACGATTACAATGGGTATCTCCCTGCTGGATTGTGCCGATGCAGATATCAAAGCCTGTGCCCGCAAGGTCTATGATAAGATCACCCGCCAGGCAGAAAGCTTGGTAAAAGTGGGCGAGGAGATCGAATGGGAGTTCGGTATTCCTATTGTGAATAAGCGGATCTCCGTTACTCCTATGGCAATTGTAGGCAACAGCTGCGACGCAGACTCCTATGTGCCGTTGGCAATTGCAATGGATGAAGCGGCAAAGACTTGCGGTGTCAACTTTATCGGCGGTTTTTCTGCCTTGGTACAGAAAGGCTGCACCAAGGGGGACTGGATCCTGATGGATTCCATTCCGGAAGCAATGAAAGCCACAGAACGTGTCTGCGCCAGCGTCAATGTGGGTTCTACCAAGGCTGGCATCAATATGGATGCCGTAGCCAAAATGGGACAAATCATCAAGAAAACTGCTGCCGTGACAGCAGATAATGACGGCTTAGGCTGCGCAAAGCTGGTGGTGTTTGCCAATGCCGTGGAGGATAACCCCTTTATGGCAGGTGCGTTCCACGGAATCGGTGAGCCGGAATGTGTACTGAATGTGGGTGTTTCCGGACCGGGTGTTGTACACCACGCACTGAAAAGCGTTAAGGGTCAGCCTTTTGATGTGGTGGCAGAAACCATTAAGAAAACAGCCTTCCGGATCACCCGTATGGGACAGATCGTAGGTGTGGAAGCTTCCAAGCGGTTGGGTGTCCCCTTCGGTATTGTGGACTTGAGCTTGGCACCTACGCCGGCTGTGGGTGACAGCGTTGCCCGGATCCTGGAAGAGATGGGTTTGGAAACCTGCGGTACCCACGGTACCACCGCTGCACTGGCAATGCTCAATGACGCTGTAAAAAAAGGCGGCGTAATGGCAAGTAACCACGTGGGTGGCTTGTCCGGTGCGTTTATTCCCGTGTCTGAGGATGAAGGTATGATCGCCGCAGCAGAGTCCGGAACTTTGTGCCTGGACAAGCTGGAGGCAATGACCTGTGTTTGTTCTGTGGGTCTGGATATGATCGCCGTTCCCGGAGATACTTCAGCAGAAACGATCTCTGCAATTATTGCCGACGAGGCGGCAATTGGTATGGTCAACTCTAAAACCACCGCTGTGCGTATTATTCCTGCCCCCGGCAAGAATGTGGGTGAGCGTGTGGAAATGGGTGGCTTGCTGGGCAGTGCCCCGGTTATGCCGGTTCACGATAAATCCAGCGCAGACTTTATCGCACGTGGCGGAAGAATCCCCGCCCCGCTGCAAAGCCTTAAGAATTAGAAAAGGGGCTGTAAAAAAAGCCCCACCTAAAAGCAGGCTGTGCCGAAAGGTACAGCCTGCAAAATATTTATAGAGAAACGGCTGGATCAGTGGAAGAATTTCTGAGATCCTCCGTTTTTTCGTGGACTGTTATTTTACAGCCCCTTTATATGTTATTTAGCAGACAGATCTACGCTGCGGCGGAGAATGGTGAAAGCCGGAACCGGTTGAGGCAACTGCAGATAAAACTGCATTTGGGGTGTCCTGGGCTCTGTCAGGGGGTTGCCGGCAGTATCCTCCATAGCGCCTGCCCGGAAGGGGAAGGGCTTGCTGTCCGGTCCAATGGCTTCCAGTTCATCCCCCTGG